>NZ_CP039451.1:2297500-2600000 GCF_004843725.1 Psychroserpens sp. NJDZ02
AATGAGCCTACGAGTTACCGTTGCTAGCAAGGTTAAGTGATTAAGTCACGGATCCGTAGCGAAAGCGAGTCTGAATAGGGCGCTTTAGTTAGTAGTGGTAGACGCGAAACCGTGTGATCTACCCATGGGCAGGTTGAAGCTATAGTAACATATAGTGGAGGACCGAACCGGTTGACGTTGAAAAGTCTTCGGATGACCTGTGGGTAGGGGTGAAAGGCCAATCAAACTCGGAAATAGCTCGTACTCCCCGAAATGCATTTAGGTGCAGCGTTGATTTATAGTTTTATAGAGGTAGAGCTACTGATTGGATGCGGGGGCTTCACCGCCTACCAATTCCTGACAAACTCCGAATGCTATAAAATGTTAATCAGCAGTGAGGGCATGGGTGCTAAGGTCCATGTCCGAAAGGGAAAGAACCCAGACCATCAGCTAAGGTCCCCAAATATATGTTAAGTTGAAAAAACGAGGTTGAACTGCTTAGACAGCTAGGATGTTGGCTTGGAAGCAGCCATTCATTTAAAGAGTGCGTAACAGCTCACTAGTCGAGCGGTTCGGCATGGATAATAATCGGGCATAAACATATTACCGAAGCTATGGACTTGTAAAAGTGGTAGGGGAGCATTGTAGTGGCGTTGAAGGTGTTCTGTGAGGGATGCTGGAGTAGCTACAAAAGAAAATGTAGGCATAAGTAACGATAATGCGGGCGAGAAACCCGCACTCCGAAAGACTAAGGTTTCCTCAGCTATGCTAATCAGCTGAGGGTTAGTCGGGACCTAACGCGAACCCGAAAGGGGTAGTGGATGGACAACAGGTTAATATTCCTGTACCTGCTCTCATTAAAAGTGACGGAGGCGAAAAGTTAGTGCGCACAGACGGAATTGTGCGTTGAAGGGAGGGGTAACCCCCCGATAGTACACTAAGACTACGGTCGCGGTGATAATCTAGCAAATCGACTTCCAAGAAAAGCGAGAGAAGCAGCCCGTACCCTAAACCGACACAGGTAGTTGGGATGAGAATTCTAAGGAGCTCGAGAGATTCATGGCTAAGGAACTAGGCAAAATAGACCTGTAACTTCGGGAGAAAGGTCGCCACCCTTCGGGGTGGCCGCAGTGAAAAGGTCCAGGCGACTGTTTATCAAAAACACAGGGCTATGCTAAATTGAAAGATGACGTATATGGCCTGACACCTGCCCGGTGCTGGAAGGTTAAGTGGAGGGTTTAGCTTCGGCGAAGATCTCAAATGAAGCCCCAGTAAACGGCGGCCGTAACTATAACGGTCCTAAGGTAGCGAAATTCCTTGTCGGGTAAGTTCCGACCTGCACGAATGGTGCAACGATCTGGACACTGTCTCAGCCATGAGCTCGGTGAAATTGTAGTATCGGTGAAGATGCCGATTACCCGCTGTGGGACGAAAAGACCCCGTGCACCTTTACTATAGCTTAGTATTGGTTTTGGATAAGTAATGTGTAGGATAGGTGGGAGACTTTGAAGTGGCGTCGCTAGGCGTTGTGGAGTCATTGTTGAAATACCACCCTTTGCTTGTCTAGAGTCTAACCTTCAATGAAGGGACAGTGCTTGGTGGGTAGTTTGACTGGGGTGGTCGCCTCCAAAAGAGTAACGGAGGCTTCTAAAGGTACCCTCAGCACGCTTGGTAACCGTGCGTAGAGTGCAATGGCATAAGGGTGCTTGACTGAGAGACCTACAAGTCGATCAGGTTGGAAACAAGAGCATAGTGATCCGGTGGTTCCGTATGGAAGGGCCATCGCTCAAAGGATAAAAGGTACGCCGGGGATAACAGGCTGATCTCCCCCAAGAGCTCATATCGACGGGGGGGTTTGGCACCTCGATGTCGGCTCGTCACATCCTGGGGCTGGAGAAGGTCCCAAGGGTTGGGCTGTTCGCCCATTAAAGTGGCACGCGAGCTGGGTTCAGAACGTCGTGAGACAGTTCGGTCTCTATCTACAGTGGGCGTTAGAAATTTGAGTGGATCTGACTCTAGTACGAGAGGACCGAGTTGGACTAACCTCTGGTGTATCTGTTGTTCCGCCAGGAGCATTGCAGAGTAGCTACGTTGGGAAGGGATAAGCGCTGAAAGCATATAAGCGCGAAACCCACCACAAGATGAGATTTCTTTAAAGGGTCGTAGGAGATGACTACGTTGATAGGTCATAGGTGTAAAGGCAGTAATGTCATAGCCGAGTGATACTAATAACCCATAGGCTTATTGTACGCCTGTTTTTTTACAAAGTTCAATACAGATTTTCATGAATCATTTTTTCAATATGTTATTTTATACGGTCAAGTAGTTAATACTACATACACCGAAAGATTTAAGGTGATTATAGCGATGGGGCTCACCTCTTACCATTCCGAACAGAGAAGTTAAGCCCATTTGCGCCGATGGTACTGCATTTGTGGGAGAGTAGGTCGTTGCCTTTTTAGAGAACCCTTCATATTTATTTATGAAGGGTTTTTTTGTGCCCGAAATTGAAATGAAGTATATGCCAGAAATGAATAGGCAAAAGGGAAAAAGTAAATAGTCACAAAGGGGGAGGGGAATTTGGAACTAGATTAACTGGTTCATAGGTTAAAAGGATTAAAAACGAAGTATAAATAAAATTAACCTTAGCCCTTTTGATTTGACCAATCACGAAGTTTTAAACGTATAAAATTACTTCTATTTCACATTTACATGAAGTTAGGAAGGGCCTTAATGACGTTAAAGTAATATTGAATCAATTCTATTAAGGCATTAGTATTTTTATTTTTAAAATATTTGCTTCTGTTTTTATAAAGAATAGACATAGTGTTAGCAATGGTATTGAATCTATTAGTTTAACTTTTCTTTTGTCTTATTTAACTAATTCTATTAGTGTTGAAGTCTTGTATTCGGTGTTAATTAATATCGAATGAATATTGGAACATAATTCATGTGCTTATTTTAAATTAGGATAGTATTAAAAATAATTCCTTTTCTTTTAAATATAATATCTATTTCCTGTTAGTAGTTGTTTAAGTTGTTTGCGTTAGGTAGTAGGTGTGTTTTTTTTCGTTATTTATTCCTCTTGTATCTTTCTCAGCACCTTTAATATTCCATCTAAGATTATTTTACAAATAAAGCAGTAGTGCATTGGCGCATTAATTCTTTACAGTTATTTTCATGATTTTAGTTATATCTAAGATCACTTGTAATTACCTTTTGTTTCACCTTTTTATTTTATGGACTTCTGGTTTGGTTGTTTACCAATTAATATTAGATATATTTTCCCTTCTTTCACTTGTAATTATTCATTATGTTATATAGACCGTTATTCGAGAAAAGTGTGGTAAGTAAAAGGAGGTTAACTTCTTGACTTTTGGGAAGAAACAATAAATTTTTGGAATGTTCCTTTTATTGTACACTTGCAAACGGATAAATTTTCTTTAAATTAGGAGGTAGAAGTTCGCAGCAAGAACCGTGATATAAAAAATAGTAAATGTTTCTTTATATTAAAATAGCGAACATGCGAGTGACTCTAATGTCTTTTATTATTTATTGCTTATATATCTGGTGCTAATTTTTAGCAGCTTTTGCCAATGGTCTATATGGTGTGTTATGTGCAAATAAAAAGCACACGTTTAGAACGTATGTTGCGATATGTAGAGCTCGATTCGAGCAGTGTATCTTTCGAAATAAGAAGCACCGTAATATGTTTCTTTGTAAGCTTATTTAGGTCTGAGAAGTAAAACTGAATTACTCTATTAATAACTTTGTGCACAGATAAATTAAAATGAATTATAAGTGTTTTAAGTAACATTAATTTTGCATTCGGAAGGAGTTTTATCCCATTTGTAATCTTAAATCCAAGAGGGAATGAGGGGGCCTTTATTTAATATGTATGTTTTGTATTATTTAGTTACTATATAATTATGAGATGGTTAGGAGAATATATTGTTCAAATTGTAATTATATTTAAACAAATACTCCTTTTTTTTCGTTTCTAGAATAGTTTGTTATGTTTAATTTTATTGTTTGCAGTATTTCTCTCAAAAGTTTATTTTATTGTTTGAGGTCACTTTAGTTTTATGACCTATTAAATTACTATTCTGATTGTAAAATGAAATCACATTTAATAATTAAATCAAAAAATGCATAAATAGGGTAAATCAAACTGACAGTTACTATAGTTAGCTGATTTTGGAAGTAAATAATTGTATTAATACAACTAGAGCATGGAGATATTAAATTATAATCGATGCTAAAACTTTTGCTTGTAAATATTATATTGTTGCTTCTATAAGATATCGCTATTTTGTCGCGTACAGGAATACAATTTTATAGACACATAGGAATACCTTGTACAAGTTTCTTGAGAAAAGAATAGTTTAAAGTATTTTAAGTATTATTTAGTTTTTAAGTAAAAGATATTTAGTAAAATATTAAGTGCTGAATAAAAATAGCGATTGTTAAGCGTTTGGAAATCAGTTGTAGTGATAAATATTATAATATTAATCTATTTAATTGTTGTTTTTAAATTAAATGTGCTGTATATTTGCACTCCTAATAATTAGGGCGACTAGCTCAGTTGGTTCAGAGCACTTGGTTTACACCCAAGGGGTCAGGGGTTCGAATCCCTTGTCGCCCACAAAAAAATCCGAAACATGTGTTTTGGATTTTTTTATTTATAATAGTTCTAAGACCCTTTCTAAAGCCATTCCTCTAGAGCCTTTTATTAAAAGCGAGCTGTTGATGATGGGGGTGTAGTTTTCTTTGAAACTTTCAAAGGATTTATATTGTTTTATAGTGCTCTTGTTTATTTCTGTTTTTAGGAAGTTTTCTCCTATCAGAATAATATGATTTATATGTAAAGTACTGACCAAGTTAACTATGCTTTGGTGCTCTTTAGAAGCCGATGCTCCCAATTCAAACATGTCTCCTAAAATAGCAATTTTGTTTTTGGAGTTTTGATTACTAAAGTTCTGTAATGCAACTTCCATACTCGAGGGGTTTGCGTTATAGGCATCCAATATAATTGTGTTACTCTCTCTTGTTATTATTTGAGAACGATTATTGGTAGGAGTATAACCTTCAATGGCTTGTTTAATATCTATTAGGTCAACATTAAAGTAGTTGCCAATCATTGTTGCTGCACATAAATTAGTAAAATTATATGCACCTATTAGATTAGACTTAATTGGCGTGTCTTGAGTTGTAAAAGAGACAAAGGGTTTAGCGTCTATTAGCTCTATGTTAAGGTATTTTGAATTGTTTTGGCTAAAGCCAGATTTTTTATCATAACTATTCAGTTTTTCTAATTGAATAGTGTCATCAGCATTTATAAATACATACTTATTATTAGTGGTCAGGTATTGATATAATTCGCACTTACCTTCAATGACACCCTCAATACTTCCAAAGCCTTCTAAATGTGCTTTTCCAAAATTAGTGATATAGCCAAAATCGGGTTTTGCAATCTGGCACAAAAAAGCTATTTCTTTCTTGTGATTGGCACCCATTTCTACAATGCCAATTTCGGTGTCTTTGGTCATTGATAAAAGCGTTAGTGGTACGCCAATGTGGTTGTTTAAATTACCGATGGTTGCAGTGGTGTTGTATTTTTTTGATAGTACAACATTTATTAATTCTTTAGTTGTTGTCTTTCCATTGCTTCCTGTTAGTGAGATTATTTTGACACCTAAGTACGCGCGGTGATATGTTGCTAGTTCTTGAAGTGTTTTAAGGGTGTTTTCCACTAAAATGGTATGCTTTGATGTTTTAAAGTTTACATCGTCTATAATTGCGTATTTGGCTCCTTTTTTGAGAGCATCTTGTGCAAAAGTATTACCGTTAAAGTTATCACCACTTAAAGCGAAAAACATATTGTTGTTGTCTACGTTTCTAGTGTCTGTACTTACACTAGTGCAGTCTAGAAAAAGTTTATGTAAAGCATCTATTTTCATAAAATAAAAGTATAAAAAAAGTCCTAACATTTGTTAGGACTTTTAAATATATTAACTAATTAAATTAGTTTAGTTTTTTGATTTTTGTTTACTTTTTGATTTTGATCCTACTCTTGACATTGCACATCTAAAGCCAATATAGTCTGTAGCCATGTTTTGAGGGTAGTAACGTCTTTGAGCTGGATCTAACCAGTACTCTCTATCTTTCCAAGATCCACCTTTGTAAACTCTTACTTCGTCATTAATTAAAGAAGTACGTTTGTTAGATTTGTCATACTCTCTGATTATGTTACCAGCAGAATCAATCTCTATGTTGTGCTTTGGAGCATTATACATTTTTCTTGTTGATACGTCTTGAGTTTCATCACCTTCTTCATCTCCAAATCTATCAGCATAGTAACGAGAAGATTGTGTGTCACCATCTCTGAAGTTACGGTTATCACTTCTGTCAAAGTTTGTTCTTAAGTAAGTTTCTTCTTCGTCAACAGGTTGTGTTGCAATCGATCCAGGTAAATCTCTAGCTATAATGTTTCCATTAGGCAAGGTATCAAATACGATTTCGTCAGTAGTCACAATTTTTACTGTTCCATCATCGTTAATTGCGTTTTTTGTATATACGTTACCTCTGTAGTAGTTAAAGTCATTAAACTCATCATCTACGATAGGTCTGTAAACATCAGCAACCCATTCAGCAACATTTCCAGCCATATCATAAAGACCGTAATCATTAGGGGCATAAGATTTTACTTGAGCAGTAATATCAGCACCATCGTCAGACCATCCAGCAATTCCACCGTAATCTCCTTTACCTTGCTTAAAGTTTGCAAGTTGATCTCCTTTTATTTTACGTTTACCAGAACGAGTGTATTGTCCGTCCCATGGGTATTTTTTACGACCTCTGTATACGTTATAACTTCTGATTTCAGATAATCCTAAAGCTGCATATTCCCATTCTACTTCCGTAGGTAGTCTATACTTAGGTGAAATTAATCCCGTTTCTCTTGACGCGAAAACATTAATTTCTTCTCCGGCTGCATTAGTTTGAGGCTTTAAGTTTCCTCCTTTTATAATTTCTTCATTACCACCAAAAGTTTGGGTTGGTGCGTTAATGTAAGTGTCTGTACTAAAATTAGAATCTGCAGTAGCTTCTAATTGACTACCTTCTTTTAGGTAACCATCTTGTTGTAAGTAGAATTCGTTTACACGGTCTGTTCTCCAGTTAGCAAACTCAACTGCTTGCATCCAACTAACCCCAACAACAGGATATTCTCCATATCCAGGATGACGTAAATAGTTGTCCGTCATTACTTCGTTGTAACCTAAACGGTTTCTCCAAACTAAAGTATCTGGTAATACACCGTGGTATATTGCTCTAAAATTTTCTTCTTCTGGCGGGTAAGTTCTTTTAATCCAGTCTAAATACTCAAGATACATTTTATTAGTAACTTCAGTTTCATCCATGTAAAAAGACTGAACGTGTTGCTGATTTGGACTATTGTTCCAATCATGCATAACATCGTCTTGTACACGTCCCATTGTAAAAGTTCCTCCTTCAACAAAAACTAATCCAGGAGCAGTTTCTTGCTCTTTAAAATTAGTGTTGTATTGAAAACCTCCATCTTTAGAATTGATGTCCCATCCTGTTGCCCTAGAGGTATTTGAGCCACTACCAGATCTTTTACAACCAACCAAGGTCAACGAAACTGCTAGAGTTAATAATAGCCTTGATACAATTATTTTTTTCATATTAATACGTTTAAGTAACCTAAATAATGTTATTTTTTGGAGACGCAATATAAGAATTAAACCCAACAAAACAACTAAAAATCATTTTTTTGACTAAACTAAATTGCATTTTGTCCTATTTTTTTTACGCTACAACGATGTTAATTTTTGTTTTTTGTTGCGCGTTTCGAACAATATAACGTGTTTTTTTTGATAATATTATCGTAATTTTGATTTATTTTAAGATATTATTAAGAATTAAGTACTATCAATTAAAATTAGACGTTATTATTTCAATGAAAAAGATATTACTATTATTGGTTTCCTTTTATTGTGTGCCATTATTTTCTCAAGAAAAAAGTATAAATATAGTATGGGGTGCATCCCAAATATATTCCACAGATAGTTATAGTGTAACTATTCCAACTTTTACACCTGCAAAAAACTTTTCTTTTGACATGGCTAATGGTATTCATTTTGTGGAACAGTGGCAGGTTAGTGGTTTTGTTAATGAAAACTCTTTAGTAGTATCGGATATTGTTTATTTACCAATTTCTAAATCTGATTTAAAAAACTTAAACCTTATTGCGATACCTGAAAATATAACGGCGTCTTTAAAGAATGGAACATCTCGAGATGTTAATTACGCTGTTTTATCATTGAGTCCTATTATTAAACAAGGGAATAGTTATAAAAAGGTAGTGTCCTTTAAGGTGAACTATGATATGAATGTCACTTCAAGTTATAGAAGGTCTACAAATCGAATGATTACTAATTCTGTTTTAACTAATGGAGACTGGTATAAATTTGAAGTGGAAAAATCTGGTGTTCATAAAATATCTAAATCATTTTTAAATCAAATGGGTGTTAATGTTAATAGTTTTGACCCAAGAAACATTAAGGTGTTTGGTAATGGTGGTAAAATGATGCCTTTTGCTAATAATGCAGACTTTCCATTTGATCCAACAGAGAATGCAATCAAAATTGTAGGAGAAGAAGATGGTGTTTTTAATGATGAAGATTATATCTTGTTTTATGCACAAGGACCATCAGCCGATGTTAATTTATCTTACGTAAATACTAATATAAATCCATATACGGATAAAACGGTGTACTATATTAATATTAGTTCGGGACAAGGAAAACGAATTCAAAATTTTAGTCAACCCACAGGTATTGCAACAGCAGATTTTAATACATTTCAGGATTATCAGTTTCATGAAATAGATGAAAAGAATATTATTTTTGTCGGTAGACGTTGGTTTGGTGAAGAGTTTGGTGTAGAAAGTTCTCAATCATTTGATTTTGTATTTCCTAATTTAGAGCCTTCAGAAGCCGTTAATGTAAAAGTTGTTACGGCAACTACAGCTTCAAGTACGAGCCGTTTTTTAGTTAGTGTCAATGATGCTGCTTTAGGTTCTGTTTCTTTGTCTGGTACTAATACAGCAAATGGTGTGTATGTTACAGGAGGAACTTTTGATCAGACAACCAATGTCGTTAATGATAATGTTAGTGTAAGGTTGGATTATGATAATCAAGGTAATCCCAGTGCCGAAGCTTATTTAGATTATATATCGGTGGAAGCTACTAGAGCGCTAACGTTTAACGGTACTCAATTTCACTTTAAAAATAAAGAAGCAACAATAGGTAGTGGAATTGCTAATTATATAGTGTCTAATGCTGCTCAGGTACAAGAAATTTGGGATGTTAGTAATCTTTATGATGTAACAGCTATTTTAAATTCTTCAGCAGAAAGCACATTTACTTTTAAAGCGCCGATGGGAGCTCCTAAAACGTTTGTAACGGTTAGTTCTCAAAGTTATTTAGAGCCTAGTTTAGCTCAAAATAGTAACGTGAATAATCAAAATTTAAAAGGGACTATCTTTTTAAATTCCGAGGGTAACTTCCAAGATGTTGATTATTTAATGTTAACAACACAATCTCATGCAACACAAGCAAGACGACTAGCCCAAATTAATAGGGATAAGAAAAACTTAAATGTTAAGGTTGTTGTTGTTGATGATATATATACAGAGTTTTCTTCTGGGAATCCAGATATCTCAGGAATTCGGAATTTTGTTAAATATGTGTATGACAATGCAAGTACACCGGACAACAGAGTAAAATATTTGTGTATTTTTGGTGATTCTTCATTTGACTATAAAGGGCGTATTTCTTCAAATACCTATAACTTTCCAACATGGAACGCTTACAGTAGTTTTAACTTGTCAAGTTCTTTTATTTCAGATGATTATTATGCATACGTAGATTTAAACGAAGGCGTTTTAGATCAATTTAATAATGCTAATAAACTAGATATTGCAGTGGGTAGAATTTTGGCAGACTCTCCCTTGCGTGCGAAGCAAATGGTAGACAAAATCGAAGTTTATTATTCAAAAGGAGCATTAGGGAGTTGGAGAAATAATTTTATTGTTGTGTCAGATGATGTAGACGAAGCTTGGGAAGAAACGTTACAAAAAACAACAGATGAGATTGCTGATGAAGTGGCTTTATTTAAACCTTATATAAATGTGACTAAGATACATTCTGATGCATACGAGCAACAGGCTTCAGCCGGAGGAGACCGTTATCCAGGAGTGACAGAAGCATTGACTAATGCGATTGAGAAAGGTGCTATAATGGTTAATTATTTTGGACATGGAGGAGAAGATGGATTGGCGCATGAGCGTATTTTTCAAAAGGATGATGTAGTAGCCCTAAATAATGTCTGTAAATTAAATTTATTTGTTACCGTAACTTGCGAGTTTACAAGGTTTGATAATCCGCTAAGGGAAACTGCGGGCGAATTAATTTATTGGAATAAAGACGCAGGTTCTATTGCGTTAATTACCACGACAAGACAAATTTTTGTCGAGGTTGGAAAAGATTTAAATAAAATTTTAAAAGAATACCTTTTTTCTTACAGCACAAACGATACGTATTCAGATTTTGAATATCCTACAGTTGCAGAAGCATTACGATTGGCTAAAAATGATCCAAATTTTTCTAATGCCCAAAAAAGTTTGGCATTTTATATTGGGGATCCAGCACTTACGTTGGCTTTTCCTGAACCAAATATTAGGCTAACCACAATAAATGATGTGCCTATTACTCAAGAGACTGATGTGCTTCAAGCTTTAGGTTATGCTAAACTAGCAGGAGAAGTTACGGATGTTAATGGTAACGTGCTTAATGGTTATAATGGGATTGTAATAACTACTATTTACGATAAAGAAATTGAGCGAGTAACACTAGCAAATGATAATACAAGAAATGCTAGTGGGTTAATAAAACTTAACTTCACGACTTTAGGAGCAGTTGTTTTTAAGGGGCAAGCAACGGTGACTAATGGTCAATTTGAATTTGATTTTATTGTGCCCAAAGATATTGGTATTCCTGTAGGGACAGGGAAAATTAGTTTTTATGCCACACAAGAGAACGCTCTGGAGGATAAGACTGGTGCAAGTACAGAGGTTTTAAAAATTGGAGGAATAAATCCTAATGCGGCCGAGGACAATATTGGGCCAACAATTCAGTTGTATATGAATGACGAAGCATTTGTTTCGGGAGGTATAACTAATGAGTCCCCATTGTTATTAGCAAATTTTGAGGACGAAAACGGAATTAACACAGCAAGTGGTATTGGGCATGATATTGTTGCTTTATTAGATGGAGATGAAGTTAACCCATATGTGCTTAATGATTATTACCTGACAGAGGTAGATGATTATACAAAAGGCGCCTTGAGTTTTTCTTTTAAAGATTTAGAGCCGGGCTTACATACCTTGACGTTAAAAGCGTGGGATGTTTATAATAATTCGGCTACAGCCGAAATACAATTTATTGTTTTTAATGAAAATGAAAGTTTAGTTATTAATAACGTACTAAACTACCCAAACCCGTTTGTCAATTATACAGAGTTTTGGTTTAGCCATAATAGTTCTGAAGTTTTAGATATTTCTGTTCAAATATTTACAGTTTCAGGAAAATTGGTGAGAACACTAAATGGACAAACCGCTTTAGCTGGTGGGAAATCTACAAAATCGACCTCTAGAGATATTGTTTGGGATGGTCGTGATGATTTTGGAGATAAAATAGGAAAAGGAACGTATATTTACAAATTAAAAGTACATTCACAAAGCACTAATAAATCAGTAGAAAAAATAGAGAAACTTGTAATCCTCTAATTAAAAATTATATTTGTTAACTAAAATTGATGCATGAAAAATAAAATTCTAATAGCTGTAGCTTTCTTTTTATCTCTTAAAGGACTATCGCAAACGACAATAACAAACCCTAATGATTCACGTGTAATTACAACAGGGATTCCTTTTGCTTTAATAGCGCCAGACGCGAGAGCTGCAGGTTTAGGAGACATGGGAGTCGCTACATCTCCAGATGGATATTCTCAATTTTGGAATGCTTCAAAAAATGTATTTAATACTAATAAGTCAGGAATAACACTTAGTTATACACCATACTTAAGTAAGTTGGTAAACGATATAGGATTAGCGTCGGTTTCATATTTTAATAGAATAGACGAGAATAGTGCTTTTGGAGTTGGATTTAGATATTTTTCTTTAGGAGAAATTGAATTTGTTCAAGATGAGTTTTCTACACCAGTAGTGCAAAAACCTAATGAGTTAACCTTAGATGTCTCCTATGCTTTAAGATTAAGTGATCAATTTGGTATGGCTGTTGGATTAAGATATTTAAGATCTGATTTAAAATTACAAACTGGCGATACAGATGCTACAGCTGCCAGTAGTTTTGGGGCAGATATTACAGGGTATTATCAAGGAGAAGAAGAAGCTTATAACGATTTTAATGGTCGTTGGAGAGGTGGATTCGCTATTCAAAATTTAGGTCCTAAATTTAAGTATGATGAAGAAGGTCAAGAAAATTTTCAACCAACAAACCTTAGATTAGGGGTTGGTTTTGACTTTATATTGGATCAATATAATACGGTAGGAGTTACTGCAGAGTTTTCTAAGTTATTAGTGCCAACACCACCGCTTTTAGGTTTTGATGATACAGATGAGGATGGCGTTCAGGATGCAGATGAGCCAACATATATTGTGTCAGGACAAGATCCTGATGTACCATTTTTATCAGGTGTATTTCAATCTTTTGGGGATGCTCCGGGCGGATTTAAAGAAGAGATACAAGAATTTACTTATGCTTTAGGTGCCGAGTATACTTATCAAGATTCTTTTGCTTTTAGAGCGGGGTATTTTAATGAACACGAGACAAAAGGAGCACGTAAGTTTTTTGCTTTAGGTGCTGGTTTTAAATACAATGTTATAAATGTTGATTTATCTTATTTATTCTCTGCGTCACAAGTACAGAGTCCATTAGAAAGTACATTGCGTTTTTCTTTAACCTTTAATTTAGGAGCAGGAACGTATAAAGAGTTTTAAAATAGAATGACTTAAAATCAAAAAAAAAGACTATTGTGAAAGCAATAGTTTTTTTGTCTTAAATAGTTACGTATATTTAATTTATGAAGGAAGTAAAAATAGAAACCACATTGCAAGTCTTTGACAATATTAAGGAGTTATCTGAAGAGCTTCAGGCTTTAATGAGTCAAGCATCAGAAGCAAGACAGAAGGCTTATGCACCGTATTCAAAATTTAGTGTAGGCGCTGCATTGTTATTAGATAATGGAGAAGTAATTACCGGTAGTAATCAAGAAAATGCATCATATCCGTCAGGGTTATGTGCAGAGCGTACCGCTATTTATTATGCTGGTGCAAAATACCCAAAAGCAAAATTTGTAAAAATGGCTATAATTGCGGGGTCGCAATTGCATCCTACTTTAACGCCAATACCACCTTGTGGAGCATGTCGTCAAGCTATTGCAGAATATGAAGTTAAACAAGACACGCCAATAGAATTATATTTTATGGGAGAAACAGGTAAAGTTGTGCGTTCAAATTCGTTAGGAAACTTACTGCCACTACTTTTTGACAAATCAGCACTATAACTATATCGTTTTCGTAATAAAAATAACTATTTTCAGTTTTTTCGTTAATAACTAAAGTGTTACTTTTGTTATTAGATTAAAAAAAAACCAAACATCACCAATGCAAAAAGTAACAAAAGAAACGTATATAAAATGGTATGAAGACATGCTATTTTGGAGAAAGTTTGAAGATAAGCTTGCAGCTGTCTACATTCAACAAAAAGTTAGAGGTTTTCTTCATTTGTATAATGGTCAAGAAGCTGTATTAGCAGGAGCTTTACATGCAATGGACTTAACAAAGGATAAAATGATTACCGCATATCGTAATCACGTACAACCAATTGGTATGGGTGTCGATCCAAAACGTGTTATGGCAGAATTATTTGGAAAAGCGACAGGAACCTCTCAAGGTTTAGGTGGTTCTATGCATATATTTTCTAAAGAGCACCGTTTTTATGGAGGACATGGTATCGTTGGAGGTCAAATCCCTTTAGGAGCAGGTATTGCTTTTGGAGATAAGTTTCATGGTGTAGATGGTGTTACTATCTGTTGTTTCGGTGATGGAGCAGCACGTCAAGGGTCTTTACATGAGACGTTTAACTTAGCGATGCTTTGGAAGTTACCAGTTGTTTTTGTTTGCGAGAACAATGGATACGCCATGGGGACGTCTGTAGCACGTACAGCGAACCATACGGATATCTGGAAACTAGGTTTAGGTTATGAAATGCCTTGTGGACCTGTCGATGGGATGAATCCAATTAAAGTTGCTGAAGCATTTGATGAGGCAATACAACGTGCACGTCGTGGTGATGGACCAACGTTTTTAGAAGTTAAAACATACCGTTACAGAGGACATTCAATGTCTGATGCACAGCATTATAGAACAAAAGACGAAGTTAAAGAATACAAGAAATTAGATCCTATTACGCAAGTAAAAGATATTATTCTTGCAGAAGAGTACGCAACTGAAGATGAACTTAAAGTTATCGACAAGCGTGTGAAAGACTTAGTTGCAGAGTGTGAGAAATTTGCAGACGAATCGCCATATCCAGATAAAAATGTGATGTACGATGTTGTTTACGATCAAGAAGATTATCCATTTATAGACCACAAAATAAAATAAGCTATGGCGGAAATTATAAATATGCCACGTTTAAGTGACACCATGGAAGAAGGGACTGTCGCTGCTTGGTTGAAAAAAGTAGGAGATAAAATTGAAGAAGGCGACATTCTTGCAGAAATCGAAACTGATAAAGCAACAATGGAGTTTGAATCTTTTCACGAAGGGACTTTATTATATATCGGTGTTCAAGAAGGAGAAACCACTAAAGTCGATCAACTTTTAGCTATAATTGGTGAAGAAGGTGAAGATGTTTCAGCATTATTAAGCGGTGCTGAGGATAAACAAGAGGAAGCTACTGAAGAGAAAGAAGAAGAGGCATCAAGTGCTGATGAGGCAACTTCAGAATCAGAAACACTTCCAGAAGGAGTAGTCGTTGTTACTATGCCAAGGTTAAGTGATACCATGGAAGAAGGTACTGTTGCTACTTGGTTGAAAAAAGTAGGAGATGTAGTAGAGGAAGGTGATATTTTAGCTGAAATCGAAACAGATAAAGCCACAATGGAATTTGAATCGTTCCAGTCTGGTACGTTATTATATATTGGATTAGGAGAAGGTGATTCTGCTAAGGTTGATGCTTTATTAGCTATTATTGGCCCTGCAGGAACAGAGGTTTCAGGTATTGCCAAAAGCTTTAAAGCTTCAGTAAATGATGCTGCTAAAACAGAAGAGTCTCCAAAAACAACAGCAGTTAAAACGGAAACACCAAAGCAAGAGACTAAAACAGTTTCAGCACCTCCAGTACAAAATACAAATACAGCAACAGGACGTATATTTGTATCGCCTTTAGCTAAAAAAATGGCTGAAGAAAAAGGAATCGATTTAGTTCAGGTGAAGGGATCAGGAGAAAACGGACGTATTGTAAAACGCGATATTGAAAACTTTACTCCAGCTGCAGTAGTAGCACAATCTTCTGCGCCAGTGGCTAAATTTGTAGCTTCAGGACAAGAAGATTTTGATGAGAAACCTAACTCGCAAATGCGTAAAGCAATTGCTAAAAACTTAGCGAAGTCTAAGTTTACAGCACCTCATTACTACTTAAATGTGGAGTTTGATATGGATAATGCTATGGCATTTAGAGCGCAGTATAACTCTATTCCAGATACTAAAATTTCATTTAACGATATGATTGTTAAAGCTTGTGCTTTAGCATTACGTCAACATCCGCAAGTTAACTCACAGTGGTTTGATGATAAAATGAGATTAAATAATCACGTACATATTGGAGTAGCGGTTGCTGTAGAAGACGGATTGCTTGTACCAGTTGTAAAGTTTGCTAATGAGCAGTCTTTACCTCAAATTGGTGCAGCGGTCAGAGACTTTGCAGGACGTGCTAGAAAGAAAAAATTATCTTTAGACGAGATGGAAGGTAGTACGTTTACTATTTCTAATTTAGGAATGTTTGGTATCGAAAGCTTTACATCTATTATAAATCAACCTAACTCGGCAATATTATCTGTTGGTGCTATTGTAGCAAAACCAGTAGTTAAAAATGGTCAAGTTGTAGCGGGTAACACAATGAAGTTAACACTAGCTTGTGACCACAGAACGGTAGATGGTGCGACAGGATCTCAATTCCTTCAAACATTAAAAGGATATATTGAAAATCCAGTAACGATGTTAGTATAATAGTTTCGCTTTAGCGGAATTAAAAATCATATAAAATCCCATTTCAATATAATTGATTTGGGATTTTTTTATCTTTAAACTCAAATCCATTCAAATGAAAAAAATAATTTTATTAGTATCTGTTTTTACTGTTTTAGTGTCTTGTAAGACTAAAGTCAGTGAGCCTTTAAAAACAGAAGAGTATACAGTAACCACGCAAGAAATAAAAGATATCGTGGGTTACTTGGCTTCCGATGATTTAAAAGGTCGAGACGTAGGAAGTCCAGGTATTGCCGAAGCAGCTACTTTTGTAGAGTCTAAACTAAAATCTTATGGAGTCAAACCTTATTTTGAGACGTATCGTGACAATTTTAAAGTAGGCGATTTAGACGCTTTTAATGTGGTTGGATATTTGGAAGGTACTGATGCAGATTTAAAAAATGAATATATTGTTATCGGTGCGCATTACGATCATATTGGACAAATTACTACCGTAGAAAATGATAGTATTGCTAATGGTGCAAACGATAATGCTGCAGGAACAAGCGGCGTTTTAGCTATGGCAAAATACTTTGGCGCTAAAAAAAGCAATAAAAGAAGTTTGTTGTTTGTTACTTTTTCGGCTGAGGAGAAAGGATTAATAGGATCAAAACATTTAGCAAAACGTTTAAAAGAAGCTGATCTTAATGTATATACCATGATTAATTTAGAGATGATTGGTGTGCCATTTAAGGATAGAGACTATCAGGCATTTATAACCGGTTATGATAAATCTAATCTGGCGGAAGTGATGAATACTTATGCTGGAGAAAAATTTGTAGGATTCTCTGATGTTGCAGCAAAATATAGCTTGTTTAAACGGTCGGATAATTATGCTTTTTATGAAGCTTTTAATGTCCCAAGTCATACAGTATCGTCTTGCGACTTAACTAACTTTGATTTTTATCACCATGTTAATGATGAGGTGGATCAATTAGATTATCCTTTCATGACTAACTTAATAAACACATTGGCTCCAGTTATAGAGAAAATGACAAATGCAGAAACACAAGAAATCAAATTAAATTAAATGAAAGCTAAAAATATAATTATAACAGGTACTAGTCGTGGTATTGGTTTCGAGTTAGTGCATATTTTTGCTAATCAAGGACATAATGTATTAGCCTTGTCTAGAAATGCACAACCCGTAAACAATCTTCATTTTGATAACATAACATCTTTTGCTTTTGATTTAGGAAATCAGGAGGATTATAAAAAAGTTGCTGATTTTGTTAAAGACGAGTGGAAACATGTTGATGTCTTAATAAATAATGCAGGAACACTATTAAATAAACCTTTTGCGGAGACGACTATGGAAGCGTTTGAAACCGTGTATCGTACTAACGTTTTTGGAGTCGCAGAGATGACAAGAACAGTCCTTCCGTTTATGAACAAAGACGGTCACGTTGTTACAGTTAGTTCAATGGGCGGTGTACAGGGTAGTATGAAGTTTGCAGGATTGTCTGCTTATAGTTCTAGTAAAGGAGCTGTAATAACGCTTACAGAGCTTTTAGCGGAAGAGTATAAAGAAACTGGGCCTTCATTTAATGTGTTGGCTTTAGGAGCAGTGCAAACAGAGATGTTAGAGGAAGCTTTCCCTGGTTATGAAGCACCTAATACAGCAAAACAAATGGCCGATTATATGGCCAATTTTGCTTTAACAGGACAGCAACTGTATAATGGTAAACTATTACAAGTCTCTAGTTCTACCCCGTAAATAAAAAAAGCAGCTGATTTATAAATCAGCTGCTTTTTTATAGTATTTAGTTTATTTGCGCTAGAGAGCAGCATAAGCTTCAGTAATTATAAAGCGATTTTCAGGAAAAACATTGTACTCAAAGACTCTAATAATTTGTATTAATTGCTTATTGTCTCTTATTCTGTAGATCTTTTTTATGTTAGTTGCTAACTTAAAAGGCTGGGTGCTTTTATTGATACTTGGATTTGTATTGTATAAAAATAAAACAGGACTCTTTTTAGGTTGTAAGCATTTAGACTTTTTAGAGATATTGGTCGCAAAATTATAATTGATTTGGATAACATCTTTTTCGGAATCTATTTTGTTTTGGATAGTCAGAAGATGATGATGTTGTCCGTATTGCGTTACTTGTAAGTAATCGATAGGATTTGTATTTTTGTCGACATTTTGTTGCGCATGAATTGTATTTAAACACAGTGCAAACAGGAGAATAATAGCGTATCTCATTGTTAATTAGTAGGTTGTTTGTTTAGAAGTCCGTTATGGGTTTTGACAAGAAACCACTTTTTTAGGTGTAATCCAAACAATTCGCTAGCTTTAATTTATCTTTTTAACATTTTACCTATGGCTTTAACATCTTCTAACCCAATAACATTAGGCGTCACTGCTCCCCAATTTTTATTATTTAATACCGTAACGGAAGAAGAGCTTAGTTTGAATGCTCTTAAAGGAGAAAAAGGGACTGTAATTATGTTTATATGTAATCATTGTCCTTTTGTGATTCATATTAATGAGATATTGGTTGCGTTAGCAAATACCTATCAACAAAAAGGAATCAACTTTATTGCGATAAGTAGTAATGATGTGGAAAATTATCCACAAGATGGTCCCGATAAAATGAAGCAGTTAGCCAAGGATTTAAACTACCCTTTCCCTTATTTGTATGATGCTACTCAAGACGTGGCTAAAGCTTATGATGCTGCTTGTACTCCTGATTTTTATCTTTTTGATAGCCAATTAAAAGCGACCTATCATGGTCAGTTAGATACGTCTAGACCTGGGAATGGTATACCAGTGACTGGTATAGATTTGATAAAAGCAATGGAGGCTGTTTTAGATAAGGCCCAACCGTTAGCGGAACAAAAACCCAGTATGGGTTGTGGTATTAAATGGAAAAAAGACTAATTAATACGCTTTTGTAATGTGCCTATAGTTGTAATGCCTGCTCGATGCTAGCTTTGTATGCTTTAGTATAACGCTCTCCAAAAGTATCAATCACAATGGCTACAGCTAAGTGAATCATTACGGCGGTGAAAATGCCAAAATAGATTGGCTTTAAATTTAGTTTAGAAAGGACGATAGCTAAAGCCATAAATACAATGCCATAAATTAATTTTAGTATAAAAAAGGAGTTCAAATTTTTGTCAACGACAATTTTGTCTGCTTGTAAATAAGCAATAGTATCCTCTTCAAAATGGTCTATTTTACGTGTAACATTAGCTTGGTTATTCACAAAAAAATAACAGTTATAAAAAGACTAGCTTCTATTAGACCTAAGATAAGCAGTGTTATCGCAAATATTTTAAACTGGGGTTTACTAATGTAAAATATAGCGCCAGTTGCCATGGATAATAATCCAATAATTCCTGCACTTAAACCTAGTAAGCGTTCACTTTGTAAATAGTGCTGTACAAATTCCATATGCCTTTGATTTGAGATTTCAATTTACTTAATTTTTTAAATGAAAGTCATTTTAAATTAATTTACTTTTGTCAAAAATCAAGAAAATGAAGCAAACAACAAACACCATATTAATGATTCGCCCTGTAAATTTCAGGATGAACGAGCAAACTGCAGTTAATAATTATTTTCAGGAAGATATTAATATTAAAAATGCAGAAATTAATACAAAAGCACAAGAAGAATTTGATGCGTTTGTAGAAAAATTAAGAGCTGTTGGTGTTACTGTTATTGTAGAAAATGATGATATATCTGTAGATACACCGGATTCTATTTTTCCAAATAACTGGGTTAGTTTTCATCAAAATGGAGATGTTGCGATGTATCCGATGTTTGCAGAAAACAGAAGAAAAGAAAGACGTGAAGCTATTTTTGTTAGATTAGAAAAAGAAGGTTATAAAATTAATAATATTACGGATTACACATCGGCGGAAGAAGAAGGTGTGTTTTTGGAAGGTACAGGCAGTTTATTATTAGATAGAGCTAATAGTATTGCGTATTGTGCATTATCACCAAGAGCGGATGAGGATTTATTTATAGAATTCTGTGAGGATTTTGAATATACACCAGTAGTTTTTACAGCAAACCAAACGGTAGAAGATAAACGTTTACCAATTTATCATACTAATGTCATGATGTGTTTAGCAGAAACCTTTGCGGTTATTTGTTTAGATACGATTGACGATAAAAAGGAGCGTAAAAATGTGTTGTCTCATTTAAAAGACACAGGTAAAAAGGTAATTACTATTACAGAGCAGCAAATGAATCAATTTGCAGGTAATATGTTACAGTTAAAAGGAAAAGATGAGGTATTGTATTTAGTAATGAGTCAAGCGGCTCATGATAGTTTAACACCAGCTCAAAAAGCAGATATTGAAGCACATTGCCCAATCTTATCAAGTAGTTTAGAGACTATTGAGACTTGTGGTGGTGGAAGTGCGCGCTGTATGATGGCTGAGGTTTTTCTACCAAAGGCATAAGATTAATTTATCATCAGTGTAAATCTTATTTTTAGGGAGTTCTACATAAAAAGTGCTCCCTATATTTAACTGGCTGTCTACCCAAATAGTGCCCTTATTTAGTGTCACTAATTCTTTACAAATAGTCAGTCCTAAGCCAGTCCCTTTTTCTTTATTAATTATCTTCAAATAGCTTAGCTTGATTAGCTTTATCTATTCCAACACCTGTATGGGAGATGCTAAGTAGCACTTTCTTATTATTCATTGTATTAGACATGGTAATGCTATCGCCTCTATTACATAACTTGACAACATTAGCCAGTAGGTTTTGCATTATACCGTGGTTATTCTTTAATTTAGTATTCGCATTAATATAATAAATAGATTGTAAAATTTAGTTTGTTTTTTAAGACAGTAATAATTTTGATGATGTTGCCTTGTTTGTCATTCATTTTAGTTTCAAAACAAATCATTTCAGCTAAACCTATTTTTGTTATTTATTGTTTTTTGACTTTAATCACGCGTTTTATTTACCGCTTAAAAAAGCCACAGTTTTATTTATAAGTTATTATAATTGGTACTAATAAGCAGGATTAAATCTACTGTTTTCATACAATAAATACTATATTTGCGCTTTCAAAAATACAACAAATGAGTCTTCAAAATACCTTAGAGCAACACGTTAAACAAGCAGTAAAATCCATTTATAGCGCAGATTTACCAGCGGTAGAGTTTCAAGCAACACGTAAAGAGTTTGCTGGAGATATTACAGTGGTGGTTTTTCCAATGCTAAGGGTGGTTAAAGGTAATCCTGTGCAAATAGGAGAGGCTATTGGTAATTATTTGTTAGAAAACGTCAC
Organism: Psychroserpens sp. NJDZ02; assembly: GCF_004843725.1. Classification (NCBI taxonomy): domain Bacteria; kingdom Pseudomonadati; phylum Bacteroidota; class Flavobacteriia; order Flavobacteriales; family Flavobacteriaceae; genus Psychroserpens; species Psychroserpens sp. NJDZ02. The sequence continues at coordinate 2,319,155 of NZ_CP039451.1, forward strand.
CGAAGTCGAAGGGTTTAATGTGGTTAAAGGGTTTTTAAATCTAGAGATTCAGGCGTCCTATTTTGTAAACTATTTTAATAGTATTAAGGAGCAAGAAACGTTTGGTTTTGTTGACGCTTCCGCGGAAAATAAAGCCGTTATGGTAGAGTATTCTTCGCCAAACACAAACAAACCATTACACCTTGGACACATCCGAAACAATTTATTAGGGTACAGTGTGGCCGAAATAATTAAAGCGTCCGGTAAAAAAGTATATAAAACACAAATTATAAACGATAGAGGGATACATATTTGTAAAAGTATGTTGGCTTGGCAACGTTTTGGAAATGCCGAAACTCCTGAATCTACAGGATTAAAAGGTGACAAATTAGTTGGTAATTACTACGTTAAATTTGATCAAGAATATAAAAAGGAAATTGCAACTTTAATAACTGAGGGTAAAACCGAAGATGAGGCTAAAAAAGAAGCGCCAATTTTAGTTGCCGCACAACACATGCTTCAAAAGTGGGAAGCAGGAGATAAAGACGTTGTAACATTATGGGAAACCATGAATGGATGGGTATATAAAGGGTTTGAAGAAACTTATAATAACCTAGGGGTTGATTTTGATAATTTGTATTACGAAAGTCAAACCTACCTTTTGGGTAAAGAGTTTGTTGCCGAAGGTTTAAAATCAGGTGTGTTCTTTAAAAAAGAAGATGGATCGGTTTGGTGCGATTTAACTGCCGATGGTTTAGACGAAAAAATTGTACTACGTTCTGACGGAACAGCAGTGTACATGACGCAAGATATAGGAACAGCTATCCAACGTGTTAAAGATTATCCAGATGTTGGCGGAATGGTTTATACGGTGGGTAATGAGCAAGAATACCATTTTCAAGTGCTGTTTTTAATTATTAAAAAGTTAGGATTTGATTGGGCTAAAAATCTATTTCATTTAAGTTATGGTATGGTCGATTTACCATCAGGAAAAATGAAGAGTAGAGAAGGGACTGTTGTAGATGCCGATGATTTAATTGTCGAAATGGCAGACACCGCAAAAACCATATCTGAAGATTTAGGGAAATTAGAAGGGTATACAGATCAGGAAAAAACAGACTTATATAAAACGATTGGTTTAGGAGCTTTAAAATATTACATTTTAAAAGTAGACCCTAAAAAACGTATTTTGTTTGATCCAAAGGATTCAATCGATTTTCAGGGTAATACAGGACCTTTTATACAGTATACGTATGCTAGAATCCAATCTATCTTACGTAAAGCAGGAGTAGACACTACGGTAACGCTAAGTGCGGATCAAGTAACGTTAGAAGATAAGGAGCGTGAGTTAATCAAGCAGTTGCAATTATTTCCGGAGGTTATCCAACAAGCAGCAACTAATCATAGTCCAGCATTAATCGCAAATTATACTTACGATCTGGTAAAAGCCTTTAATAGCTTTTATCAAAATGTGTCTATACTAGGTGCAAATACTCAAAATGAAATTATATTTAGAGTACAGTTATCTCATGCAGTTGCAAATACTATAAAAAATGCTTTTAGCTTATTAGGTGTGGCAGTGCCAGAACGTATGTAAGTTTAAAATTTTACGATATTAAAAAACGCTTTCAATTATTTGAAAGCGTTTTTTTTGTTGATTATTTTTTAACGAAGCGTAGTGTTTGTTAGAATATGTAACACAACCGAGTCAGCACATCCCGTCAGTTCGAGTGGTTTGTGAAGCGTGAGCAAATTAATTGTATCGAGAACTATTTAGAGGTACAATAGTTTATATTTATTCTTCTTCTCTTGAGTTATATTGGTCAATAAAGGTGTGTAATTCATTTTCCATGTCTGCAGTCGGAAAATATTGTTCCATTTCAAGATCATATTCTATCCATTTTTTTAAGCCAGCGTCTTTAGCAAAGGCGAATAATTTTTGTTCTAATGTTTCCGTTTTTTTTGAGATACGGTCAACTTCTGTTTTATGGCTGTTTATCATCCATTCTCCACAAAAGGTTAAGGTTAATAAGGTTTTGTATTCCTCTTTTGTTAGTTCTATTGTCATGATTTTTATTCGATAGGTTCGTTTGGTAAGTTTTTTAAATTTTTTATATACCTGTCATTATCAAACGTTTTTCCCATTTGAATAATTTCAAACAATTCAAGAGTCACACACTGCTCTATCATTTGTTTAGTTTGGGCGTCTGTAAATCCAGTTTGTAGTAACTGTTTATATACGATTTTTGTTTCCGGAGGATCATTGTTTTTTAGTTGGTTTTTTACTATTTCCGAAATCTGTTCCCTTAATATTTCTTGTTCTTTCATTACTGAGTTGTTTTTTAGTTTATGCTCAATATCTTTTTCAATCGTTAAACGAATTTAATTAAATTTTGTTAGAAAAGCTGTATGTGTATTTTGATAACCATTCATATTTTATTTTTAAGATGAGGGTCTCGATACATGTATCTTTTACGTTGTCACTTCAAAAATAAACACTCGAATTGACGATGCGTGTGCACTCATGTAGTTTAATTGAATACTATGAAAGGTTAAAATAGATTAGAGTTTGCATAACACACACACACACACACACACACACACAACCGAGTCAGCACATCCCGTCAGTTCGAGTGATTTGTTAAGCATGAGCAAATTAATTGTATCGAGAACTATTTAGAGGTTAATAAGCTGTAGTTACTCATTTGAGTAAGTAGAAGCGTTTACCTCAAACGTGAAGCGATTTAAAAAAAAGGTGAAGTTCTCGATACATTTATCTTTTACGTTGTCACTTCAAAAATAAACACTCGAACTGACGATGCGTGAGCACTCCTGTGGTTTAATTGAATACTATGAAAGGTTAAAATAGCTTAGAGCTTGCATTACACACACACACACACAGCCGAGTCAGCACATCCCGTCAGTTCGAGTGATTTGTGAAGTATGAGCAAATGGTATCGAGAACTATTTAGAAGTTAATAAGCTGTAGTTACTCATTTGAGTAAGTCGAAGCGTTTACCTTAAACGTGAAGCGATTTAAAAAAAGATGAGGTTCTCGATACATGTATCTTTTACGTTGTCACTTCAAAAATAAACACTCGAACTGACGATACGTGAGTACTCATGCGGTTTAATTGAAAACTATTAAAGGTTAAAATAGATTAGAGTTTGCATTACACACACACACACACACACACACACACACACAGCCGAGTCAGCACATCCCGTCAGTTCGAGTGATTTGTGAAGCATGAGCAAATGGTGTCGAGAACTATTTAGAAGTTAATAAGACGTAGTTACTCATTTGAGTAAGTAGAAGCGTTTACCTTAAACGTGAAGCGATTTTTAAAAAAAAAGATGAAGTTCTCGATACATTTATCTTTTACGTTGTCACTTCAAAAATAAACACTCGAACTGACGATACGTGAGCACTCATGCGGTTTAATTGAAAACTATTAAAGGTTAAAATAGATTAGAGTTTGCATTACAAACAAACAAACAAACAAGCAAACAAACAAACACACATGCAGCCGAGTCAGCACATCCCGTCAGTTCGAGTGATTTGTGAAGCATGAGCAAATTGTATCGAGAACTATTTTAAAGTAAAATAATTTATAACACAACTAAGCTAACGATCTAAAGCTGTAAGAACAGTCGTATTCCTTTTTTAGAAAAGCAAAGCGCCCTTATGATATACGTTATTGAATAGCCTCCAAGAAGGGAGACATTTCTAATATTTGAATATCTTCACGTTTGCGTAATTCTCTTAAAAACCAACCTTTATGTCCGGCACCATACGTAATTAGTATTCGTTTTCCTTGATAGCGGTGTTTTTCTAATGCCTTTTCAATATTCCAATAATGTGCGATATTAATATTTTCCCAACCACCAAGACCAAGCTCGTCATTAAACAATTTGTTATAAGGCTGTAATGCTATATCTTGAATACTGTCATAAGTGTTAGTATGTATAAAATAGGGATCATTGACTTTACCACTAGCTTTGTATATTGAATCCGAAAGGTTATTCCCTTTTACATATTGGGCCCAATCCTTTATTCTAGACGTATCTTGTCTAATCGCTCTTAATTGTTCGCCACGCGCTGTAGCCATAGATCTTGTCCATCCAGCTGTTGGAATAATTTCAAATCCCATGGTTTTTGATAATGGAAATATAACATCCACATATTCTGGAAAGCGCATCGTGCGAGGTTCCGAAATACTATCATCTCTTTTAAATCCGTCCATAGCTGTTTTAAAAAGATTTGGAGGAATCTCAGTGAGTATATAATCTGGATTGATGTTAGTGACTATTTTTTTTAAATAAGCTGTAGTGTAAACACTATCGGTAAGGTGACCTCCGTGGATTGTACCTAATACTAAGACTTCATTTTTTATTTTATTGTCCGATTGGTCTATGTCTTCCTTGTGTTTACAACTGGTTATAGTGAAAAGTAAGACTACTAAAATAGAAAAAGAGCGTATTGTTTTTTGCATTATGGTATAAGTTATAGATCGCCCTAAAGATATGTTATTTTGGGATGACTAAATTAATGCCTAATTGTTTTCTTAATTGCTCGTAATTTTTGGAAAGCAGAAAATTAAGGCTAATTAAATTTAAAGTGCAGTTGTCTAAAACTATTGGGAATGCTATGCGAAAGTATTTAGTTTTGTGTGTGTGTTAGTGTCATGATTTGAGTAGTTTTTGGGGTTTGTTTTGTGCAGTAGTAAATGTCACTTTAAGCTCTGCTTTTTTCAAATTGTTAATAATCTTAGTTATCTTTTTTTAACTCATAAATCATTATTCTTTATCTGTTGTCGAGCTTTCGTACTTTTTTAGTTAATATTTTCGTTTTTAATTCTTTTCAAAACTTCCTCAATCGAAAAATTCGGTGGTAAAGGTTTAAAGTTTTTATTTGAAACAGAGAATTTTTTGCGTTGAAACTCTCTTAATTTTGGAATCTTCAATTTTGAAACAAGTATAGCGTCATTTGTACCGCCTTTCAATCGCAATAAATCCTTTGTAGCTGTTTCTGTTGGTTGGGTTAGTCTAGTGTCTCCAAATTGGCTGGTATTGACCTGAGCGACATAGCAATGTAAATCTCTTGCGCTTGCTTCAATTATATTTGAGAAATATGGAGTGTCTTTGTTCCATTCTAGTGCGATAAGTAAATCAATTTTACTTCTCAGTAAGCTTCTATGTTCTAAATCTGCTAATTCAAAACAGTAGAATACTGAAAAGTAGATGTTTTTCCAATTGAAAATATCATATCTGCTTATGCTGGGCTTTGGTACACTTAAATGATTTTGAGAAATTAAATGTTCTTCAACTGGAGCATAATGATTTTTGAGTCTGAAAACTATGGTAGCATCTTTAATTCCATTTACTTCTACTGGAAGTATAGTAGCCACAAAATTAAAAGCGGTTTTATTAGAAACAATATGTTCTAGTCCAGAGATTACAAGAGTTTGATTTTTTTGCGAATAACGGGCTAAACTAGGTAGTAAGTTTATTGGGATAAAAAACTCAGGAAATAAGACAATATCTGAGTTTTCTTTTCTGGCTTGATTTAAAATTAAAGCTAGACGTTGGTATCTTTCAATAGATAAATTTGGTTCATTTCTAACGCCTTTGACAATATTGTTTTCTGTTACTTCGGTATTCGCAAATGAAATACTAGGCTCCTCAATTTTATCTTTAGAATTAATTCGAAATTCCTTTATTTGATTTTGGTCTCCCAAATTATCGTCTCTATTCACCAAATTATAGAAACTTGATTTTAATTCTTTATCATTTAAAATGTAATGAGGTAAATGATTTGTATTCCCTTTTAGATAAATATCAAAAGCATAATCTAAATAATACTCTTCCTTATCATTTTTTATTTTAGGCCCTAATATATCTGTTAAGGGATATCCATTTTTTTCTTTACATTCTGATTTGTCGAATTTAGACAACTCTGTAAAAGTAGAAGCAAAACAACATTCCCAGAATTTTATTGGTCTTGGAGAATTTTCTATAAGGTTTTCATCTAACTCATAAGACTCAATATCGAGTTGAAGTTTTAGTAAATTACTAAATCCTCTTTTAGAATCTTTTGTATAGTTTAATAGTGGAGTAGAAACATATTGATGCCTAATCATATTTGTTTCTCTAAACCTATTCTGCCAAACTGAATTTGATTTCGTTATTTCGTTGTTATTCAAATAATAAACTAAAAGAGAATTTGATAGTTCAATTGTTTTGAATTCAAAATGACGTTCAATATCTCTACTTTGATTTAAAAACATTGGATTCAATGAAATAGTTAATTCGTGAGCACAATCTAAATACTCAGCCATAGACTTTTGAACAAGGCTATATTCGACCTTAGTGTTTTCTATAAAATTAATATCTTTTTTACCAATTTTACCAATTTTATCAATTTGTTCAGCGCAATGAATATAAAAATCGATATACGATTTAGGTTCTTTATTGACTAAAAAATAAGTAAAAACTCTTTCCCATAAACGATAAAATTCGAGACAAGTAGAGCCTTTGAAAAATTTAAGAACTTGATTTTTTTCTTTCTCAGAAATACTTCGTTCGTGATTTAATGAACTAAATATTTGATTGGAAAGAAATAAAGTCAAACCATATCTGTTTTCTTTATAATCTTGTAGGGTTTTAATTTTCCCTTCTGTTCCATTGTAATCTAAATGATACGCACTTGATTCAAATTCCCCTAATGAATTGTCGTGGCTTGGTAAATCCCGAAACTCACTAGTTCTTTCTTCTAACTCTCTCTTCAATTTATTTATTACCATATCTGATGCTTCCGAATCAAAGTAGTAAAGAAGTGTTTTTTCACTTTGGCAGAACAATGACTTCTTCCCATTTATTTTAAAAACTCTTCCTTTAGAATTACTTGAATTACTTGAATTACTTGAATTTTTGGAAAAAGGAGAATCAACAAGGTTTATTAATGGGCTAAGATTTGAAATAATATATTTCTCAATTTTATTAAGAGTATCTTCCTCAAAGGTGATTTTATAATGAATACCGTTTGTACGGTTATATTTCTTCTTAATCCTTTTCTTGTAATCATTAAATGAAAATTTAAATTCTTCATTTACTTCTTCATTGTTTGAATTTGGATTTGGGTCTGCAAGAACTAGTAAAATATCATCAACATATCTTCCGTAATATGCAGGTTTGTATTTTTCTACTATTCTTTTATCAAAATCTTTTAAATAATCATTTGCAAGTACGAAAGATGATAAAAGACCTATAGGCAATATAAATTCTTGGAGTTCATTTTCTTCATTGCGTTCTAATTCATTTGAGAAATTATAAGGTTGTTGATATTCTACTGAAATTTTCTCTGTATAAATATGATGAATTTTTAAAAACAACCTGTTTAAATTATTATGAGCTGCATTATAATGAGTTTTATTATCACTGTAAATTAAATCATTTGGTATTCTTACAGAATGGAAATAATCTTTAACATCTAAATTGAGAAAAAGAACATCCCTTTCGTTTTTTATTAATTCCTGAGCAACATTTACAGAGTCGTCTCTCCATTTTTGATATTGTTTAAAATAGGGTTTAAATAAACCAGAGCCGTGAACAATAGTTTTTTTATCCTTACTAAGTAATAATCGATTCCCAATACAATTGTCTCCAAGTTTAGAGTCAATTTGAACACCATAATTTATAGTCCAAAGAACAGACAACAAGTGTATTTCGATTGGAGCGTCTATAAAAGCTGTGAGTCGATTTATTGGATATTCTTTCTCAACTCTTTGATTTGTAATGAAATTATCTGCTATTTCAGTTTTCTCATATTTTTTCGGATAGATATGTGCATCTATTTTATTGAGAAAAAAATCAAAAAATTCTGATGAGCTGTGAAAGTTATTCAGTTCATCCGTAAAGATTTGGAGTTTACTGTCAATTGATTGAGGTACACCAAAATCGTTTTTAAAAATATTCAGTTCATCTTCTAATTGGTATGGTTTTTCGCTTCCTCTGAATAATGAATTAAAATCTTTCGTCAAGTTAGTCTCAAATTCAACTAATTTTCGCCTTAAAATGATATCTGTATTGTCATAGTAGATATAAGTTTTCAGCCTTTTATAAGCGTCTTTAATTTCTTTTAATTCAAATTTCATATTCGAGTGTTTTTAGCGTGAAGCCCAATATTTGATTAATAAAAAAGGATGTCAATATTTTTTTTATCAATCGTTCAACGAAGTTAGATGATTTCTGCTAGAAAAACTATACGTAGAACTACGTAGATTTGTTTAATTTAAATTATTGATTTATTGTGTTTTATGCTTAATGCAGGTTGGGTTGTGTTTAGAATATAACTTTAATAACGCCGACAAGTAAAATCTTCAAATTGTTAAGCGTATTAAAAATTAGAGGTGTCCAAACCCTAAGATTTACCTATATTAAAAAACGCTTTCAAGTAATTGAAAGCGTTTTTTAAGTTTAAAATCAGATTTTAGATTTTATTCTGCTTAGGGTTTCTTGTGAGATATTAATATAAGACGCCACTATTTTGTTTGGTAGACGTTTGACAATATTTGGGTTTATTTTAAATAATTGTTTATACCTTTCTGCTGCGTCTAGCGTGGTAAATGAAATTAATCGTTTTGAATTATTAACGTATGCTTTTTCTAAATAGAGGGTGTAAAACTCTTTCCATTTCGGGATTGTTTTCATTAAATGCCTAAAATCGTCATGCGTGATGTACAGTAATTCGCTGTTTTCAATCACTTGAATGGTTTCTTGTGCGGGTTCGTCTGTTATAAAGCTAACCAACTCTGTAGCAAATTGATTCTCGAAAGCAATATAACGTGTAATGTCTTTGCCTTCCTCGTCTATGTAAAAGAGTCTTAAACATCCTTTTTTTACAAAATAACTAACTTGACTGTTTTTTCCATTAGATAGTAAAATGTCATGCTTATTTTTTGTAATCAATTTAAAATAAGATAAGACGACTTTTAAATCTTTAGCGTCAATTGTAATATTTTTCTTTATATAATTAGTGAGTGCTGTGTAGTTTGTCATTTAGTTGTAGTCTCTCACAAATTTACGATAATGGATAATATCCTGTATTGATAAGACAATCAAATTATGGACTTTAGCAAAGGCTATAATGGTATCTGTTTTAGCCATTGTTCCGTCGTCGTTCATTAATTCACACAGCACGGCTTCTGGTTTTAAACCTGCCAGTTTCATTAAGTCTACGCTACCTTCAGTATGGCCTTGTCTTTCAAGCACGCCATTGTCACGGGCGCGTAAAGGAAAGATATGACCTGGTCTTGCTAAGTCGTTGCTTGTTGCGTTATCTTTGCACGCTTCTTGGATGGTTTTTAATCGGTCACTAGCCGATACGCCTGTGGTGACTCCTTTTTTTGCTTCAATAGTAATAGTGAAAGGGGTTTGAAAGCTACTTGTGTTTTCTTTTACCATATAGGGCAGTTCTAGTATGTCGGCTTTTTTATTAGTTAAGCACAGGCAAACGATACCACTACATTTTCTAATCATAAGTGCCATATTAGCATTAGTTAGATGGTGCGCAGAGAATATTAAGTCGCCTTCATTTTCTCTGTTTTTATCATCAGTTAAAATAACGCCGTGACCATTTTGAATATGTTTTAGTGCGTTTTCTACACGTTCTTGACTTGTGGTGTCAATGCTTTCTGGTGTCTTTAATTCTGTAAGTGCCATTTTAAATTTTTAGTATTAATTTAAATGTAAAATTAAAGTTGTATTCGATCAAATTGTTTGATGTAAGTCAAATAATGAACTTTTTTTAAGTATTGTAGTTTGGTCTATTTTAGGTTAGTTTGCATGTCGGATTGATCTTGGTTTTTGGGGTAGAGGTTGAGGTTGATTGTGGGGAGGTTAATCCTTTAAAATCCAATCAATCAAATCTTCTGTATCAATAATGGACCAGCTATGTGGGTGCCTGTCTCCGTTTGATCGGTAGCCCTTATTAGTCGTCGGAATATAGTCGACATGTTTAAATTGTTGTGCTTCTAAACTTTGAGATAGCTTTTTAATGTAATAAGCATTTAGTTGGTCGTAATTTGCCTTATGGTTGGTTTTCCACCAAAGTGTATCCGGCTCAGTATAGAGTCTGATTTTGGTGTTTTTTAAGCGTTTTAGGTTATTGGTGTAATTACTTCTAGAGGTGTAAACAGCATGTTTCTGGTAGTTTTCAAGATTTTGATCCGGATGACCAAAAGCATCGGTTAATGTGTTTAATATCCATTGGCTTTCTTCATTGGAAATATTAGGATCTGTACGTTTCACATTTTTTTCTGATGAGGTATATAACGCTGCTAAATCTATTGGAGAATCTACAATAAACACGCCCTTTGGATCAATATAATACTGTTTTAAACCGATTATAAAATCACTTAACAAGAGGCTTACCACACCACCGCTAGAAAATCCACCAATATAAATGGCGTTTGTTGGTAATTGGTTATCGACTATAATCTTTTGTATTTGAGAGGCCAGTTGGTGTTTTTCTTGTGTTTCTAGCCATAATTTTTTGTTGTAGTTAGAAAAAATAACAGCAATATTATTTTGTTTGGCAAGGTCAAGAATTTTAAATTCTCTTTTTATGTCTTCTGCCGTTTCAGGGAAGCCTCCAAAAAGCACTAGTACCGCTTTGGCTTTTTGTGTTGGTTTATACAGTTGGTAATCGGTTTCTATAAGTTCTATATAATCAGGAGTTTCAACTGTGATTGACGTTTCCTGGGGGCTGTTGTTTTTACAAGACGTTATTGTTAAAAGAAGGAGGAGTAGTGTTAGGGTTTTATTCATCTTAAAAGGTATATGGATTATTAGTCTGTAAGCTTACGGTTTTATTGTGATGGCCGTTTGCTATTTAGAAAGGTAACCCATTAAAAACTAACACGCAAACTAACGTTCGGCGTTAAGCCTAAAGATTTATTGTTGATTTCAATCGTTTGGTTGGTGTCTTCTGGATCGACTTCAAAATAGCGATTGATTATATTATTTTGATTCGTCAGATTTCTAACACCTGCTCTTAAGGTAAATTTAGTTTGCTCCGATAGGTTTATATCGTAACTAATAGAGGTGTCGATCCTAAAAAAGGGAGCGACGTTATTACTATTGGGCTGGTCGTAATTGACATAGTAATCATTGTTAATTTTAACGGTTTGGTTAGCTTCCAATGGTTTAGTGTAGGGTTGCCCAGAACGCCAAATTCCGCCAAGGGAGAGTTGTAAGTTGTCTAATACGGTGTAGTTAAGCGCCAAGGATACGGAGTGTCGGATATCAACATTGTTTGGGAATATGGAAGGCGTAAAACTTGTAAACTCGTAATCGTTAATACTATACGTATAACTTAACCAAGTGCTAAAATTATCAGCCGTTTTATTGGCTAAAAATTCGAGACCTTTTGCGGTGTAATTACCCGTCGCGTTGAGGTATTGAAAGTTGTTATAGAAGCCTTGGTTTATGGCGGTAATACCATTTACTACTTTGTAAAAACTAGTCACATCAATATTAAAATTATGCTGTTTAAAATCGACACCAAAGGAGGCTTGTTTGCTTTTAGAGATTGGTATGGCTGCATTATCCGCTAAGATCCAACGTCTATTTTCCACACCTAGAAAATCATCTTGAAAATCTACTATTTGTGTGGCAGACTGATTTTTAAATTCGCCTTCCAATTTTAAAGCGAATTGATTATTTAGTTTTTGTCTGATATTTAAGCGAGGTTCAATTAATAACAGGTCAAATTTTTGAAAGTAATTGGCACGGACTCCGATCCTGAAATAAGTATTGTTTTTATTGTATTCGACTTCAGAAAATAAGGCGTGATTAAGTAATACGTCTTTTTTAGTACGATTATAGGACGGTGCTGTAACTGTGGTTTCGTTTAAAATACCGATTTCGTCAAACTGGTAACCATTTAAAAAGGATAGATTACTAGTTATTGCCCACTGGGTTTTTAGCTGGACTCCAGTTTCTAAAACCTCGTTAGCTTGTGTTAAACGTTGCTCCGTTTGGACACGTAAGTCTGAAGCATCTACATTGTATTGCGAGTAGCTTCCTGCCACAATAGTACAGAATTTATCGGTCCATTGTGCTTGCCAATTTCCGGCGTAACCTAAATTGTTTTGTGAGAGGTTACTAGTTTTTGAAGTGGTTGTGTTTTCGCTATCAGTAATACTTTCGGCATAATCTAAAGTGTTATTAATACCAATAACATTAGCTCTAAACTTGTGTTTTTTATTTAAATCAAACACTACTTTTGCGGAATAGTCATAAAACACAAAATCGGATTGGGTGTTACTATTTGCAATACTAGCGTTGGTATTAATATCACTATCCTGAAAACTTCTTTCAAAATAATTATCGTAAGTCGGTGTGGTAAATACATCTGTGATAGACCGTCTTCCGGAAAGGTGTAACTCTAGTTTTTTGGTAATCGGTAATTCTAAAAAAGCATCCGCGCTTATTAAGTTTATACCAGCACCTCCGGAGATAGTATGGGAAAGCTCGTCTTTTGTAAACATAGTAATGGTACTAGAGACACCATCGCTATATTGGCTACTTGTTCCGTTTTTGGTAACCACAACTTTGTTGGTTAAGTTGGGGTTATAAGCGGATATTAATCCAAAAAAGTGTCCCGAATGGTACATTTTAATACCATCCCAAAGCATAAGGTTTTGGTCGTTAGTACCACCTCTTACATTAATATTGGCAATGCTTTCATTAACACTTTCTATTCCTGGAAGGGCTTGTATAGATTGTAAAATATCAGGCGCTATCAATCCTGGTAAAATGCCAAATTGTTCTGTGTTTAATAACAGACTTCCGTCCATTAGTTTTTGTAAACCCGTGGTTAGATACTTGGTGATTAATACCTCGTTAAGCATTTCGTTATTTTCAATCAGACGTACGGGTTTGCAGATCTCACTGTCTGAGAAAAAATATTTAGCAAGCACGTCTTGGGATTCAAACCCTAAGTAAGAAATTGAAAGCGTAGCATTTAATGGCAGATCTTTAAATTGAAATTGACCATCATAGTTTGTAGTAGTCCCTTTGGTGGTTCCTTTTATAACTACAGAAGCGCCTAATAGGCTTTGGTTTGCTGTTGCAGAATAGACCGTACCGCAAATAGAAATTGTTTTTTCTAATACCGAAACCGTAATGTAACGTTGGTCAATAGTCTTAAAATTTAAAAGTGTATTAGCGTTTAAATAGTCCAGCGTGTCGTCTAGATTTAATACGGTATCAGGTTTTGAAATTATAATATTAGCAACATCCTCCACCGCGTAAGAGAACTTGACATTAAATTCCGATTGGAGCGTTTTAATGTAGTCTGCAAGCGGCAGTTTGTCTGTCTGACTAAAACTGACAGTAACCAATACTAAACAAAAACAGGTTAGCCAGAAATTACCCTTCATATTTATAAAATGTGACTGTTTTTCCTTCAATTTTAAAACTTATTTTAAGAGGGATTGTAATGGATTGTAATGCGGTATTTAAATTGTTGTGTGTAAACGTACCTGTAAATAATTGCGTGATATCAACAGCGGTTGCCTTGATAGTCACATCGTATTGACGCTCTAACTCTGCAATGACTTCCTGTAATGCTATTTTGTTAAAACTACTTTCGGCTTGTAACCATGATGGTGTTGTGGTAGTATCGCTGTCTATTAATTCGATATCGCCATTAACCACCTTAAAGCCTTTGCCTTTTGATAATTTTATAGTTTTATTATTATGGGTGACGCTAACCAAACCTTCGTAACAAATGACTTCAAAATAGTGGTCACGTTCTTTGACGTTAAACTGTGTCCCTAAAACTTGTACAATTCCGGCGTCCGTGGTTACCGTAAACTTTTGGCCTTTACTAACTTTAAAAAAGGCTTCTCCGTCTAAAGTTAAATCGCGATGGTCATCCCAAGTTTTTTTATTATAAGATAAACTAGACTTTGCGTTTAATATAACTTCGGATTGATCTGGTAACTGTAACGTTTCTGTCTCTGCAATTTGTGTGGTAAAATTGGTCGTGTTATTAAAAAAAGCAAAGTAGGATACGCCCAATAAAACAATAACCATAGCGGCAACTTTAAAAAAGGTTTTAAAGTGCAACGGAATGACTTTAGGTTCTGTTTTGGTTAGTTTTCTGTTTTTAAAGGCCTCTAATGCCTGTTGTGCCTCCACTTTTGGTGCTTGCATTTGTGCACTATAATGCTTGATTTTTTCTAAAGTTTTAAAGTCTTCGGATTGTTTTAAATCGTCAAGCTCCTGTTTAGACAAGTCATTATTAAACCATTTTAATATGTTGTTTTCTTCTTTCATTTTATAAATCCTTCAATCTTAAGACAATTAAATACTAGTTTACCCTACTTTATTAAATGTTTTCTATGTGTTGCTTTAATGTTTTTAAGGCAGCAGACATTCGTTTTTCAACCGCTTTTTGAGAGAGGTCTAATAGTACAGCAATTTCACGATACTTTTTGCCTTCAATTCTATTTAATAAAAACACTTCACGCTGTCCATCCGTCAATAAAGCAATAGCATTTTGTAGTTTCACTTTAAATTCTTCTTCTTCTAATAAGTATTCTGGACTTTGATTGTCTTGATCTATATAAGGTGCTGCTTTGGCGTAATCCATAACCACCTTATTATGTTTGATGGTATTTAAAAACATATTATTAATAGAGGTAAACAGATACGTCTTTGCTTTTGTGAACTCTATTTTAGAACAATTTTCCCATATTTTAGAAAAAGCGTCCTGTACTAAATCTAAACCTTTTGCAGAATCTCCGCATTTATAATAGGCAAAGTTGCTCGCCGATTGGAGGTGCTCTAAATAAAAATTACTGAAGTAATTTTCTTCGCAAAGGTTGTTTTTACTGTCAATCATAAATTAGGTTAAGCGTTTCAATACTTCTTTTTTTGGAATTATTTTTTTGTAAAAGTAGGGTAAAATTATTTTGTGTTGTCTTAAGGTCGTATTAATCCAAAAGATATGAAATGGAAACCGAAAAATTAATCACAATAGTAGAAACCTTTTTAGTGATCATACTATTATCAAGCTTTGCAGCTTCAATTTATATTATAAATCAATTATTTAACATTTTAGGGTAGGGTAAAAAATAAGCCAGTTGTCTTACTTATAGACAGGCGAAAAAATTGCTATCAAAAAGAAATTAACAAAACAGAAAAAGAAGAATTAACTTTACAAACTTTTAAATTATGAAAAATCTAAAATTATTTACAGCGTTATTTTTAACTTCAATATTATCTCTTACATCTTGTCAAGATGAAATTGATAACGAAAACGGAAATAACCCAAATACAAATACGGCCAATTCTGAAACAGCAAAAAATCTAGAACGTGCTTCTGCATATGATGGGTCTTTTGATGACTTTTTGGATGATATGTCATGTGCATCTGTAATATTACCAGTTGACGCAACGGTTAATGGCGTACAAGTGTCTATTATTAGTCAATCGGATTACCAACAAGTTATTGATATTTTAGCACAATTTAATACGGATGATGATACTGTTGTGTTACAGTTTCCATTTGCAGTAACACTTAGTAATTATACAGAGGTTGTTATTGCTAGTCAATCGGATTATGACGAGATTATTGGAGCTTGTGAGGATTTGGAAGCAGCAGGCGAATCTGCAATATCATGCGTAACGTTTGATTTTCCTATCACTATTCTAACATATAGTTTAAGTTTAGAGCAAACGGGTAGTGTTGTTGTGGAAACCGAACAAGCATTATATACGTATATGAATGACTTTGGTAATGACCAGTTATTTGCAATTAATTACCCAATTACAGCAACTGTAGAAAGTAGTACGACACAGTCTGTTGCTTTTAATAGTGATGCCGAATTGCAAGCTGCCATTACAGATTGTTTAGGTATTGAAGATTTAGAAACACAAGCGCAAAATGATGCAGATGAATTAGAAGCAATTTTAGTTGATGGTGTATTTCAGGTAGAAACGGTTATTGATGCGGGTATTGATACGGCTATTGATTTTGCCGAGTTTACTATAGATTTTGCTAATGATTTATCAGTAGTTGCGGATAATGTAGTAAGTGCAACAGTACAGGATGTACAAGGGACGTATCAAGTAACATCAGAGACAGAAGTGTTTTTAAATTTATCATTTGCAGGAAATGCAACGTTTAATTTATTAAACCAAAACTGGACAGTGACTAGTTTTAATAGTACTTCAATTTCTTTACAAAGCACAACAAATGCAGCGTTAACTTTAGTGTTAACTCAAATATAAAGTCGTTAAGTTAAGTGGTTAGTATTACTTTTAACAGTGCTGCTATACTTAACGGTGTAGCAGTACCGTTAAAAACAAAAGGATAAAGATGAAAAAGATAAGCGTTTTAAGTATAGTGTTATTGGTGTTGTTATCATGTAGTAGTGATGATACGCAATCCAATTCTAGTAATAACGAACAAGCTAATAAATTATCTGTGGGAGTGTCTGCAAACGATTTATTGTCGGATACCTCCTTTTCTAGCTTAGTTGTGGAGCTTGTTTATGTTGAAGGTTTTGAACCATCAGAAACAGCAGTAAATAATTTTGTTGCTTTTTTAGAGGCTAGAACGGATAAGCCAAACGGAATCACCGTAGAAAAACGAGCAATCGCATCTCCAGGACAATCTCCTTATTCTAACGAAGAAATAACCGTTATAGAAGATGCTAATAGAACTTTATATAATAACAATAGTCAAATTGCAGTTTGGGCCTTTTTTGCAGATGGTGAGTCGGAAAGTAATACCGATACAGGTGTTGTGCTCGGTACTGCTTATCGTAATACCTCTTTTGTGATTTATCAAGAAACGATTGAGGACTTAACTTCAGGAACTTTTACAAATACAACACCAATATTAGAGTCTACGGTAATCACACACGAGTTTGGACATATTTTAGGTTTGACAAACCTAGGAAGTGCGTTGCAATCTAGTCATGAAGATGCAGATCATCCAAAACATTGTGATGTTGATAGTTGCTTAATGTACTGGCAGGCCGAAACAGGTGGTGGTGCTATGGGCATGATCTCTGGTGGTACGATACCACAATTAGATGCACAATGTATTGCTGATCTACAAGCAAATGGTGGGAAATAACTAAGGCATACATTACATTTTTATTACTTAAAACAAATACTTATGAAAAAGCAATATATAATAATGGCATTATTTTTTGGTGCTCTATTTTCAGTAAACGGACAAGAGCAAACATTTAAAAGCAAATCTAACGGAGGTATTAAAGCTGGGTATAATTTAGCTGCTGTACAATATGATGGCGATGCAGAAACAGGACAGCGTAGTGGTTTTCATGTTGGTGTTTATGGCGAATCGTATATTTCAGAATTTGCGTCTATCCAAATAGAAGCTTTGTACTCTCAACAAGGGTATCAAATTGAAACTGACGGTGGGACATTTACGCAAAAACTAAACTATATAAATCTACCATTGTCTTTAAAACTGTATCCGGTAAGCGCGTTTTATTTAGAAGCTGGGCCACAAATAGGTTATGCTATTTCTCATAAAGAAACATACGATAGTAATTTTAATTTGTTTGACACGTCTCAAGAGTTTGAGCCAAACAATTTTGATTATGGTGTTAATTTTGGAGTGGGTTTTAAAACAGAGTCTAACGTGACGTTAGGGGTGCGCTACCATCTGGGATTAGGAGATATTTATGATGATGGCTCTCCTAAAAATAGAGTATGGCAGTTTTCTGTAGGATTTGGATTTTAGATTGTAGGGAAAAAATAGAACACGAAAAAAAACCGCTTTCATGTAATTGAAAGCGGTTTTTTATATGATTGTCATTACATAGAAGTGTGACGTCGCAATCTTCTTGTAAAAGAAAAATAAAACCTCAGAGGTCTCTGAGGTTTTAGGTAAAATATAAATAATTAGATCTTTATTAAAAGAAGCCCATCGGTTTCTTGTCGTAAGAGATTAACATGTTTTTTACAACACGGTAATGATCTAAAGCCATTTTATGGTTTTCACGACCAAAACCAGACTCCTTAACGCCTCCAAAAGGAGCATGAGCAGGGTAGGTATGGTATTGATTGACCCAGACTCTACCTGCTTGTATCGCACGTGGTACTTGGTATAATTCGTGAGCATCACGAGACCAAACCCCAGCACCTAAGCCATAAGGTGTGTCGTTTGCAATTGCAATAGCTTCTTCAGTAGAACTGAATGTTGTTAATGCTACAACTGGTCCAAAAATTTCTTCTTGGAAAATACGCATCTTATTATGTCCTTTTAAAACGGTAGGTTGTATATAATAACCTTCAGAAAGCTCACCGTCATAATTACCAGCGCTCCCACCAGCAACGACTTCTGCACCTTCATCTTTTCCTATTTTGATATAATCAAGGATTTTATCGTATTGTGGTTTAGAGACTTGAGATCCAATCATTGTTTCAGGATCTAATGGGTTTCCTGTTTTGATTGCTTTTAAGCGCACTTTCATTTTTTCGATAAATAGATCTGCAATATCTTCGTGTACTAAAATTCGAGATGGAGCTGTACAAATTTCACCTTGATTTAAAGAAAACATTAACGCTCCTTCAATAGCTTTGCTAAAAAAGTCATCATCATGAGCAGCTACAGATGGGAAAAATACGTTTGGAGATTTACCACCTAATTCCATTGTTACAGGAATAATATTTTCTGCTGCATTGTGTAATACTTTGCGTCCAGTCTCAGTAGAGCCAGTAAACGATAATTTTGCAATACGTTTTGAGGTTGCTAAAGCTGCACCAGCTTCTGCACCAAAACCAGTTACAATGTTTAATACACCTGCTGGTAAAATGTCACCAATAAGTTCCATTAGCATAATAACACTTGTCGGTGTTTGTTCTGCGGGTTTAACAACAGCAGTACAGCCTGCAGCTAATGCCGGAGCAATTTTCCAAGCTAACATTAACATTGGGAAGTTCCAAGGGATAATTTCACCAACAACACCTACAGGCTCATGTAATACAATACTAACGGTGTCTTTGTCATGTTCTGAAATACTACCTTCGTCTGCGCGGATAACTCCAGCAAAATAACGGAAGTGATCAATACAGTAAGGGATGTCTGCTGCGCGGGACTCTCTAATTGGTTTACCGTTATCAATGGTTTCTAAAGTTGCTAAGTACTCGAAGTTATCCTCCATAACTTGAGCGATTTTTAATAGCATATTACTACGCTCTGTTGCTGAAGATGTACTCCAGGCAGGAAACGCGTCATGTGCGGCATCTAAAGCAAGATCTATATCTTCTTGAGAAGAACGTGCTGCTTGCGTGAATACTTTACCATCTACAGGGGAGACGTTATCAAAATATTTACCGTTAACAGGAGCAACGAATTTACCTCCAATAAAATTCCCGTATTTTTCTTTAAATACAGGCTTTGTTACATTTGCCATAATTATATGTTTTAAATTATTATTTAATTGAATCTTACAAAAAACTAATGTTTGTAAGTATAGTGCAAATGTAAGTTTGGTTGTTTGTTCTTTATTTATTGAAATGGTTCATTAACTTATGAAAACAGGTCAATATTTTGTGCTGCTTATTAAATAAGTTAAGCAAGAGGTGTAACGCGTTGGCTTTGTGCCTGTTACTATTGGAGTGTTTTTTGTTTTAGAGTTTTATGGACTGATTGTGGGGTTTTGAAGTACCTATAAAAGTAGTTTGGCCTTTTATAGGTGTTAAGTGTCATAAATTGATGATCTAATAAAGGGTTTGTGGTAATAATATTATCTGCGTTAAATCTTATTTTATAAAGCGAAGCTATGGACGTATAAAATTTAAATAAATAACTTATTAAATGTTCAATCCTGCGATTGGTTGTATATTAGCGAGCTTAAAAATAACGTATAAAAAACTATTATTTTTTGTACCAATTAGTAGATCTTATGAAGCGCATATTTTCAAACTTATTATTTAAAGTTTTTCTAGCTATAGTATTGGGTATTGTTTTTGGACATTATCTCCCGGAATCTATAAACCGTGTGTTTGCAACTTTTAATGCTTTTTTTGGGCAATTTTTAAATTTTGCTATTCCGTTAATAATAATGGGCTTGATAATGCCTGCCATTTCCGACTTAGGCAAAGGTGCCGGTAAGCTGTTATTGCTAACGGCCGGTATTGCTTATGGGTCTACCTTGTTTTCTGGCTTTATGACCTATTTTGCAGCTTCTAATATCTTTCCAATGCTTTTAGAGTCTCATGTCAATGAAGCAACTCAGATTACTGATTCAGGTCTTGAATTATTACCTTATTTTAGTATTAATATTCCGCCAGCATTAGATGTCATGACAGCTTTAGTCTTAGCATTTGTAATTGGTTTAGGACTTGCCTCGCAGGAACAATCTAGTTTGAAATTAGTGGTAAAAGATTTTCAAAAAATTATAATGCAATTAATAGAAAACGTGATTGTACCTTTATTACCTCTGTTTATTTTAGGGATATTTGTAAGTATGTCTTTTAGTGGAAAGGTATTCTCAATCCTTTCTATATTTATAAGTATTATTGGAGTCATTTTTGCCTTACATATTCTATTGTTATTCCTTCAATATACTATTGCAGGTATTCTTACAAAAAAGAATCCTTTAAAGTTGTTAGCAACGATGATGCCTGCTTATTTTACCGCATTAGGGACTCAGTCTTCAGCAGCTACGATTCCTGTAACCTTAGAACAAGCATTAAAGAATGGAGTTTCTGAAAAAATAGCAGGCTTTGTTATTCCATTATGTGCTACCATTCATCTTTCAGGAAGTATTATGAAAATTACTGCTTGTGCTATGGCATTAATGGTTTTGCAAGGCATGCCTTTTAATTTTACACTCTTTGCAGGATTTATTTTTGTGTTAGGAATAGCTATGATTGCAGCACCAGGAGTGCCTGGAGGAGCTATAATGGCAGCTGTGGGTATCCTACAATCAATGTTAGGTTTTTCTGAAGAAATGTTAGGGTTAATGATCGCTTTATATATTGCAATGGATAGTTTTGGTACTGCTTGTAATGTTACAGGGGATGGTGCCATAGCTTTGGTTGTTAATGAAGTAACAAAAGGAGAGGCGCGTGCTTAATTAGAGATTTCTGTTGGATTGATTCCAAACTTGTTTTTAAAGGCAGTACTGAAATTTGATAGATTGTTGTATCCAATATCTAAGTAAATATCGGAAGGTTTTAGATGACCTTCCTGTAATAATACTTTTGCTTTTTGAAGACGTTTATCTTGAAACCATTGTCCCGGAGGGCTATTGTAAGCTGCAATAAAATGGCGTTTAAAAGTCGATAAACTCATATTGCATAAAAAAGCAATTTCTTCAACTTTAAGATTAGAATTAATATGGTTTTCTATTGTGTTGTTAAAAGGGGATATTTCTTTTGAAATCAAAGCATGTAAATAGTACTCAAATGGATTCCCATATTTATCAAGTAGGTATAACATTATTTCGTCAAACTTTAAAGATAATAGAGCAGAGCTGTAATTGTTTTTTTCGAATGCTTTTGAAGATAGAGAGCTTATAAAAGCAGCAATGTAATCGTCATTTTCAATAACAAAATAGGGGACTTCTTCTTTGTAAGGTTTGACATTGTTGGTGTATTTGCTTAAAAAATCAGTGAGTTTTTGTTCAGAAAAGAAGAAGAGTTTACAATAGTAAATAGTTTCTGTATCTAGTAATTCTGTCCAAAGCCAATTTCCTTTTTTTAAGAGTAAAGATTGATCTTTGTTTACTGCAACCGTATTACCTGAAAAGTGAACCTGTTTTTTGCCTACTTGTAAAAAGCTAAACATATTCATCCCTAAATTAACCTTACTTTTAACAACATCATTACTCATTTTAAAATCATACACGAATAAATCTGAATTTTTTGTGCTATCTTTTATGTAGATTTCAGGTATGTTTTCTATTGCCATTGATGTTGTTTTAGAATTAGAATTAGAATTAGAATTAGAATTAGAATTAGAATTAGAAGATAAGATGTTAGTTTTAAAAAGATGGCTTACTCAAACGTTATATAATCAATTTCAATATCAAAAGCACCTGCCTTTTTATCACTAATAATTATCGCTATATTAAAAACGTCATCTAAAGCTTTTGTTGGCATTTGATCTCCAATAATTTCACCAATACGGTAATGTTTAAAGTCCGATAAGTTAAGTGTTAAAACCGTCCAGTCTGTTGTGTTTGGCGTAAACAAAAATTTGTAATATGGTATATAATACTGTTGACTATTTTTTAATGACACCCCAAACGTACGATCTGTGTGGTTGCTTTTATAGCGGATGCTAACTGTTTTACAACGGGTTAATACGCCTGCGGTAATTAAAGTGCGCATACTTGCAAATCCGCCATTGTTTTCTAGTCTGATTTCGCCTTTAAAAACCATACTGTTTTCTGATAAAGTTGTATTGGATTTTGACAAGCCTCCCATGACACCATCATTAACAATGCGCCAATCATCTCCTGATTTGTTCTTTCCGAAATCGACTGTTAATCCTGTGTTTGCTGTCATAAAACGGGTGTTGTAAATAATAAAACATTATGATTAAAGATACAAAGTAACAAAAGGCAATACTATTAAAGGATTGTTAATTGCTTTTAGCATTTTGTTAGTTATATACTAATCTAAAAGGGAGTTGTAAAAAACTTATAGCAGGATTGCCCTTTGGATCTTTAGCTGGCGTCATTTTTGGAATTGCTTGAATGATACTAATAACTTGCTCTAGATTTTCTGTCTTCTTTTCTCCGTAAGCAGAAAGGACGTCTATAACACCTGTTTTGTTGACAAATAGTTTTAAGATAAAGCGCTCATTCATGTCATTGCTGTTGTCCGTGATATAATTATTTGAATTATCATTTTCAAGCACAATAAATTGTTTGTTAATTAGTCGTTTTAGTGTGTTGTCTAAACAATTTAATTGTGCAGTATTGTTATCCAAATTAACACAATTAGGATGGATAGGAGGTGTGTTTTTTCTTGTTGTTCCAGTTTTATTTCTGTAGAATTTTTGAGTGTAATCAAAAGGAAGCTTGTCGATTTTTAAAGTGCCATTATCTAATGTGTCTAGTTTAAAAAACACATTAAACTCAGAGCTGTAATAATTTAGATTATTAGGCATGATTTTGCTTAAGTGAGCAAGTGTTTTATCTTTAAAAAGGCTATTGTAATCTTGGATTATTTTGGCGGATGTAGTGTTATTTGGGAAGGATATGTCTTTTATCAGTAAATCTTTTTTGTTAGCGTATATATTTATAAAGACGGATAAAATATTATCATTAGCATCGTTTAATAAAATAGTTTTGTTCGCATTCTGTAATTGTAAAAATATAGCCTCTTGTATGGTGTTATAAAAACATAGTTTTACATCTTGTTTGTCAGTACATTCCTTGAATACTAAATTGATTCTTTCAGGATTGTTTTTAAGGATATATTGTCTAGGAATAGTGTATTTGGTTTCAAATAGAATAGGTGAAAGGTTTAATTTGTTTTTGTCAGTCCAAGTAAACAACAAATCGTAGTTAATATAGAAATAAGATCTGTTTTTCTTGATTGTTTTATCAATATGAAATTTGGATGATGTCAAGTTCTTAACAGTGACCTTCGTGTCAGTAAAAAGGGTGTTATTCCTCGAATTTTTTATGTACTGATTTGTTATTATTCCTTTTTTGTTAAGTGTTAGATCTAACGAGATTACTAAAGTGTCATTAATAGTACTGTTACGAAGAATGTCGAGGTGTTCTTTAGTTAATGCTTCCATAAGATTTTTTTGAAAAGAAACGTACATTAACTTATTAGCGTCATTATTGTCTTTTAGTTCTTTAAAAACAGCGTCTTGCTTTTTGGTTGTATTATTTATTTTAAGACTGCCTCTTCTGTTTTGGCTTAATGAGATAGTAGAAAATAGTATAAGTGAAATAAAAATTAGTCTGGTCATAATTAAATTTGGTGGTCAGTTTATGATTGTTTAATCAAGAAGTCAAAAGTATAGATTTGTATAAAAATGCTTTAACTTTTAAAATCTAAATGTTTTATTTTAGTATTTCAATGGTGTCTATAAGTAAATATATTCCATCATTTTCTAAGTGTTGTATGTATATACCTAAGCCAATTCCTAGTAATACAATGCCAATAACTAAAGTATAATAGATGTTGTAATTTGTTTTTTGTATTAAACAACATTTGGCATGGTTTGCTGGGTTGTAGTATACTTTTAGCTTGGTGTTTTTGGTTAGTTTAAGGTAGGTGTAATGTTGTTCATTTCTATTTGTCGTGAAACCGTTAGAGTTAATTCTATATATTCTTTTTCCTATTAATGTATTATGACTTCCTTTTGGTTGGTATTCATATTTAACAATAGTTTTATAGGTTATATAAGTCCCTCCGCTATCATTGCTATCTGTTTGTCTCTTTGTTAAAAATTGTGAATCAATAATAATGCCTTCTGTTTCATTCCAGAATACCGATTGCATGGATAGATATATTTGTATTACTGCTAGTAAGAGTAATAATGCACCGCTAATTGTTAAAATATAAATAATCATTATTTGAGCTTAATTTGATTTGAAGTATAATTAGAGGGGTACTTGTAATTTAAATAGAGTAACACAATAAGTAATAATGAAAACGAGAGTGTTATTATAGTTGACCCTAATTTTTTGTAATCAAAGTCATATTGTATTAATGTCGCATGTTCGGGATGTTTGGGATTGACATAAATAAATATTTTTTTATGGTATTGTAATTTCTGAAATAAAAGACGATGCAATTCGTTGGTGCCTTCATTAGTAGCGTTTTTTGTTGTATCTCGTCTTTTGTTAAAACCAATATTATTACTAGTATATTGGTTTTTGTTAAAGTGATAACTGTATTGTATTTCACAAACATCGTTTAGAAAAACAGTATACAAATCAGGATCATCTTTAAGTGCAGGATTTGGAGCTTTGATAAGCTTTATACTGTTAATTACAGCCTCTGTTTTTTTCCAATTGTATTTTTGATGTTCTGTTAGTATTTTTAAATTTATATTTAAAAATTTAAAGGTTAAGAGCAAAAATATAAATAGCATTATAGACAATAATACTATTAAAAGTTTTGGAAGTTTATTCATTAAATATTGTGGTTTTTTTTAACGGAAAACAGATTGTAAACAAACTTAATTGTTTTTATATAAAAAATCTACTCTTACAAGGATGTATAATCTTTGTAAAATCTTATTTTTGTAGCCAATGCAATACACCATTTCTCATTATATTCCAGAAGCATCAGTCTCTCAGGTTTTACAACTGTTAGAACACGATAATTTAATTGTTTTAATTAAAAAGGAACGTAAAACAAGGCATGGTGATTATCGCAGGTTGCCCAATGGCAAACATCAAATAACGGTTAATGGAAGTTTAAATAAATATCGTTTTCTGATTACACTAATACATGAGATTGCACATTTAGAAGCATTTTCTAAATATGGACGTAATATAAAACCACACGGGGCAGAGTGGAAGCATACCTTTCAGCACTTAATGTTGCCATTTATTAATCCAGAAGTGTTTCCAGAGATCATTTTACCTGCTTTAGCAAAACATTTTATAAACCCAAAAGCCTCTAGCGATACAGATGTACAACTCGCCTTAGCTTTAAAGCAATTGGACGCTCCAAATAATAAAAGCTTTATATTTGAAGTACCTTTACATCAAACTTTTAAAACACATAATAACCGTGTGTTTAAAAAAGGAGCAAAACGACGCACACGTCACGAGTGTGTTGAGGTAAAAACGGGTAGGGTTTACCTGTTTAACGCTAATGCTGAGGTAGATATAATTAATGATTAAGTAAAGGCTTAATTCTAACAGTAAGGACATGCAAAATAAAAATTATTACGCTATTTTAATGGCAGGAGGTGTAGGCTCACGCTTTTGGCCTGTTAGTACAGAAGAATTCCCAAAACAATTCCATGATATGTTGGGGACTGGAGATACGCTAATTCAAAAAACATTTAGCAGATTAAGTAATTTAATTCCTAAAGAAAATATTTTCATTCTTACTAATGAAAAATATAACGATTTGGTACTAGAACAACTTCCGGAAGTTAATCAACGTCAAGTTGTTTTAGAACCAGCAATGCGTAATACTGCACCTTGTATTTTGTATGCTAGTTTAAAAATCCAAAAAGAAAATCCTGAAGCAGTCATGATTGTAGCTCCAAGTGATCATTGGATAGAAGATGAAGACGCCTTTACTAAAAATGTAACACAAGCCTTTAAATATTGTGAGCGTAATGATGCCTTAATGACTTTAGGTGTGACGCCAACCTTCCCCAATACGGGATATGGTTATATCGAGTGTGGAGTGGCTTCAGAAGATAATATCAGCGATGTTATTCAGTTTAGAGAAAAACCTGATTATAATACAGCAAAGCAATTTATTGCGAAAGGTAATTTTTTATGGAATGCTGGGATTTTTATGTGGAGTGCAACTAGTGTTATTAAAGCCTTTCAAAATAAGCAGCCGGAATTATTTGAATTATTCAAAACAGGAATACCAACATACAATACAGAGTTTGAAGACGATTTTATTAAAGAGAATTACGCTAAAGCGGAAAACATCTCTGTCGATTACGCGATTATGGAATCTTCGACTAATGTCCATGTAATACCAGCAACTTTTGATTGGAATGATTTGGGAACGTGGGGAAGTTTATATGATAAATTAGATAAAGACGAGAATAATAACGCTGTGGTTAATGCTAAAACATTAACGGAAGATGCGTCGGGAAATATGATCCGTACCAAAGCCGACAAAGTAGTGGTAGTCGATGGATTGAATGATTATATTATTGTGGATAAAGATGAAGTTTTACTTATCTTTCCGAAGTCAAAAGAGCAAGATATTAAAAAAGTACTCCAGGAAGTAAAAGACAAGTATGGAGAGCATTACGGATAGTATTTAACTATGGAAGAGAACAACGTGCCTAAAGAAAATAAATTTGATTTCTCCGATGAAGAGAAGCAAAAAGAAGCAGTAGATCAAAAAAAAGAAGCAGTTAAAAAAGATGCTAAAGGGTTATTTAAAAGTATCAAAACCTTTATGCAAGAGCTGCTCGATTTTAGAGAAGATACAGATAGAGATGCGACTATTGAAGCCATAAAAGCAGATATTCCTTTTAAAGGAGCGACAGCATGGATTTTAATATGTTCTATATTTGTGGCCTCTATTGGTTTAAATGCGAATAGTACTGCAGTTGTGATTGGAGCCATGTTAATATCTCCATTGATGGGACCAATTCTTGGTGTTGGATTATCTATTGCTATTAATGATATTGATACACTTAAACGCTCGTTAATCAACTTGGCAATAATGATTGTCCTTAGTTTGCTAACAGCCTTTTTGTTTTTTAGATTTTTTCCGTTAAGTGAGGATACGTCAGAGCTTTTAGGTCGTGTGCAACCAGATATACGTGATGTGTTAATTGCTTTTTTTGGAGGATTAGCTTTAATTATTGCGCGTACAAAAAAAGGAACGATAGCGTCTGTTATTTTTGGAGTTGCTATTGCGACAGCATTAATGCCACCGTTATGTACAGCAGGTTACGGATTGGCAAAAGGTAATTGGACCTACTTTGGTCAAGCCATGTATTTGTTTACTATTAACACGATATTTATTGCCCTAGCGACGTTTGTAGTTCTAAAAATATTGCGTTTTCCAATGCTTAAATATGCTAATTCTGCAAAACGTAAACGTACCGCAAGAATTGCTTCTTTAATAGCTATTATTGTGATGGTACCTGCGATGTTTACATTTTTAAGTGTTCTTAGAGAAAGTCAATTTAAAGTAGATGCTAAAGATTTTATTAGTATCGAGCTTAAGTCATTACCAAACGCTAGTTATATTCAAAAGTATGCAACGCCTAATTATTCGCCTACTGGTGAGTCTAATATAGAGCTGACTACTTTTGGTACAGATGTGATTTCGGATGATATGAAACATTTCTTAGAAAATAGATTACAAGAATATACGTATTTAAAAGAGTCTAAATTATTAATTAATCAGAGTAAAAACAGACAGATTAATAATCTAGAATACATGGAAGAGTTGCGTAC
This sequence comes from Psychroserpens sp. NJDZ02, assembly GCF_004843725.1. Lineage (NCBI taxonomy): Bacteria > Pseudomonadati > Bacteroidota > Flavobacteriia > Flavobacteriales > Flavobacteriaceae > Psychroserpens > Psychroserpens sp. NJDZ02. The sequence continues at coordinate 2,347,291 of NZ_CP039451.1, forward strand.
AAGAGACTCGTTAGACTTAATGAGCCAGCAACAAAAAATAACGTTTTTAGAAGATAAAGTAAGAGCATTGTCTAAACTAGAACGTGGGTATGTTCCTTTTGAAGAATTAACGAAAGAGGTAAATATCAATTACGAAAACATCAAGTCATTATCTTATGCTAGTGTGGTGAATTCTAACTTTAAAAGTATTGATACTTTAGCGGTGTTTCAGGTAAAATGGAATGATAGTTTAGTGGATGCAAAGCAAGTGTCTAAAGAAAAAGATAAACTATACCGTTGGTTAAAATTAAAACTAAAATTAGATACTTTAGTGGTTAAGCAGATAAAGTAACTTTTAGGTTTTTATAAGAAATGTTATATGTGCTATAGTATCTGTTTTATTCAGAAACAAAGCGAAGCATCTTTAAGTCTTAAATTATAGATGCTTCAATACGCCTTCCGAATTTCAATACTGTTTAATTTTATTAAAATGAAGAGATACAGGTATTCTAGCTAATTGTAGTGTCATTCACGAGCAAAACGAAGCCTGTCTAATTTGTTATATAATAGATTGGTCAGTCGTCTTTCTGCTGAGTAACGATAATAATGTCGTTAAGATTTAATACGGGCTGTTAACCGCGTTCCTCCAAGTACATTTGACGTACTTTTTTGAATAGTTCAGACGAGTATACAAAATCAGTAACTGCTTCGTTATCTGTTTTAAAAATATCATAACGAGAACCTTCCCATTCTTTTAAACCATTTTTAAGAAAGACAATTTTTTCTCCAATTTGCATTACAGAGTTCATGTCATGCGAATTTATAACGGTTGTAATTTGATACTCTTCAGTAATTTCTTTAATTAAATTATCTATGACAATAGACGTTTTTGGATCTAAACCAGAGTTCGGTTCGTCGCAAAACAAGTATTTTGGTTTGTTTACAATGGCGCGTGCAATTGCAACACGTTTTTGCATTCCTCCAGACGCTTCACTTGGCTTTTTATGATGTGCGTCTCCAAGATTCACTCTATTTAAAACAAAGTTGACACGATCTTCCATTTCGCTTTTACTCTGTTTAGTAAACATTTGTAATGGAAACATTACATTTTCAGCAATAGTCATCGAATCAAACAACGCACTACCTTGAAAAACCATTCCAATATCGGCTCTAAGTTCTCTTTTTTGGTCTTCGCTTAATTGTGAAAATATTTTACCATCGTAGGCAATGCTACCTTCTTCATAATCAAATAAACCGAGTAGGCATTTTATAAATACCGTTTTACCAGAACCACTTTGTCCAATGATTAGATTGGTTTTTCCTTTTTCAAAAGTGGTTGTAACTCCTTTTAAAATATGAGCGTCTCCAAAAGATTTGTGTAAATTTTTTACTTCAATCATTGACTTAGTAGGAGTTGAGTTAATATATAGTTTACAAGAATAATCATGACACTAGTCCAAACAAATGAGGTTGTACTAGCTTTACCAACCTCCAAAGCACCACCTTTCATGTAATACCCATGATAAGAAGGGACTGTCGCTAAAATAAAAGCGAAGATTAATGTTTTTATAAAGGCGTAAGCCATGTGAAACGGCTTAAAGTCTAATTGTATTCCTTCAATGTAATCCGGCATTGTTGCATAGCCACCATAAACACAGGCTGCTAATCCCCCTACAATACCTAAAAACATAGAGATTGAGATAACAAAAGGGTATAACGTTAAAGCTATAAACTTAGGGAAAACCAGGTAGTTTAAACTGTTGATCCCCATAACTTCTAAGGCGTCAATCTGTTCTGTAACACGCATGGTTCCAATACTAGAAGTGATAAACGAACCTACTTTTCCTGCCATGATTATTGACATAAAAGTGGGTGCGAATTCTAGAATAATAGATTGTCTAGTTGCAAATCCAACGATGTTTTTTGGAATTAATGGACTGTCAATATTTAATGCGGTTTGAATGGTAACCACGCCTCCAACAAAAAAGGAGATAAAAGCGACAATACCGATGGAACCGATAATTAAATCGTCAACATCTTTTAGTATTAATTTTTTCATTACAGACCACTTTGTAGGCTTCCGAAACATCTCGATAACCATTAAAAAGTAAGTCCCAATATAGTGTAGGTAATTCATGCTTTATTTGTTACTGCTAAAATATAAAATTCTAGTAGGTATTTGACCCTAATTTCAAATTAGATGTTTAAAAACTGTATTTTTGTGGTTCAAAATTAAATTATCCAAAATGAGAGCCATAGTATCAGTATTTGTTATTTGTTTCTTGCTAAGTTGCCAGTCACAAAAAAACATCATTAAATCTAATGTTACCACAATTAACGAACAGCCAAAATTAGTCATTGGTATTGTAGTAGACCAAATGAGGTACGATTATTTAACACGTTTTTATAGTAAATATGGCGAAGGTGGTTTTAAAAGATTAATGAACCAAGGATTCAACTGTAAAAACAATCATTTTAATTATGTACCGACTTATACAGGGCCTGGACATGCGTCTATATTTTCTGGGACAACGCCTAAAATGCACGGTATAATATCTAATAATTGGTATGATAAAGTCTCTGATAGTTACGTCTATTGTGCAGGAGATACAACAGTGCAGTCAGTAGGGACTACTAATAAAGCGGGGCAAATGTCACCACACAGATTAAAAACAACGTCTTTTGCTGATGAGAATAGACTGTTCACGCAAATGCGAGGGAAAACTATTGGAATCTCTGTAAAAGATAGAGGTGCTATTTTACCAGCAGGACATACTGCTAATGCAGCTTATTGGTTTCATGGGGCAGATGAAGGACATTTTATTTCTAGTACCTATTATTTAGAAACATTACCAAGTTGGGTACAAGATTTTAATAATACGGCTAAAGCCGAAAGCTATTTAAAGGAATGGAATACATTATATGATATTAAGACATACACTGAAAGTGGGAGTGATTTGAACGCTTTTGAAGGTGGTTTTAAAGGAAAGAAAACAGCAACGTTTCCTTATGATCTAAAAGCATTAAGTGAAACTAATAGGGGGTATGATATTATAAAAGCAACACCTTATGGGAATAGTCTTGTGGCTGACTTTGCAATCGCAGCCTTAGAGGGTGAGCAGTTAGGTCAAGATAATATTACAGATGTTTTAACGGTTAGTTTTTCTAGTACAGATTATGTGGGACATAATTTTGGAGTGAATAGTAAAGAGGTTGAAGACACCTATATTAGATTAGATAAGGAAATAGAACGTTTATTAAACGCGTTAGATACTAAAGTAGGTCAAGGAAATTACACCTTATTTTTATCTTCGGATCATGGAGCAGTAGAAGTGCCCTCTTATTTAGAGTCTGTAAAGGTGCCAGCAGGATATTTTGATACGGATGCGTTTAAAACAATGTTAAACGAATCTGTTATTTTTAATTATACTGGAGAAAAACTGATAAAGAACATAAGTAATAATCAAGTGTTTTTAGATCGTGAAACGATTAAAAGTTATGGTTTAAACTTAATAGAGGTGCAACAAGAGCTTGTTAATATTATGATTGAGTATCCCAAAGTTTATAAAGCTTATACGGCAACAAGTATGACTAGTACCGAGTTTTCTAACGGTGTGGAAAGCTTACTTCAAATGGGCTTTAATCAAAAGCGCTCTGGGGATGTTTTATTTGTATTAGATCCAGCAGTGATTAGTTACAGTAAAACAGGATCTACTCACGGATCAGCTTTAAATTATGACACGCATGTACCCTTATTGTTTTTCGGAAAAGGCATTAAAACAGGAAGTACCTTACAACACACTACTATTCCTGATATAGCACCAACAATGTCGGCGTTATTAGGGATAAGTTTTCCTAATGGAGCAACAGGATCGCCTTTAGAGTTTGTTTTAGAATACTAATTATAACTGATAGTAACGTTGCTTTAATCTTTAACGAGCGAAGTTGAAATAATAATGCCCCACTTAAACCAAGTTTAAGTGGGGCATTATTTATTTAGAGATAATAGTACGACATATACTACTGTGGTGCATGGACATAATAATTCAATGGGTATTGTTCTTTTAAAACGTTACGAGTAGATTATATAAGTAATTTACTTTATTGTGGTAGAAAGACCAGGCAATACATTTGAAGTGATTGTTAGCTTAAAAGTTAGGCTAATTATTTTCTATATAAAAAGTAATTGTCGACCAATTCGATATAAGTTTCTTTAGCTTGATCTGTAGTAATATCTTTAATTTGAAATAGGGCATTCGCTTTAAAAGCATTTATGATACGCTTTTTACTGCTTGGGCTTTCGTAGTTGTTTGTTGCTTTTTTGTAGTATGCATATAACCGAAGCAGGAAGTCTGCAGGAAAAGGTTCGGTATGCGCGTTTATGCGGTCTACCGCTTCTTCAAAAACAATATTTAATTCTTCACTAGTCATGCTCTTAGATTTCGGCAATAATGCTTTCTCCACCTTTAACTTTTTGGTTTAAGCTTACCTTGATATTAGTATCCAAAGGTAAAAATAAATCTACTCTTGACCCAAACTTAATAAAACCCGAGTCTGTACCTTGTATTGCAGCGTCTCCTTCTTTGGCATAATTAACGATACGTTTTGCTAAAGCTCCGGCAATTTGTCTGTATAATACTTTACCATAAGATGGGTTGTCTACAACAACTGTTGTGCGTTCATTTTCTGTACTTGCTTTTGGATGCCAGGCAACTAAATATTTTCCTGGATGGTATTTGCTATAAGCTACTTGCCCTCCAATTGGATAACGGGTAACATGTACATTAATAGGCGACATAAATACGCTAACTTGTAGACGTTTTTCTTTAAAATATTCAGGTTCAAAAACTTCTTCGATAACAACAACTTTACCATCTACAGGAGAGACTACTGTATTGTCATTTAGAGATGTTACTCTTTTTGGATTTCTAAAAAATTGAAGTATAAGAAATAGAAAAACAAATAGTGTAAAAAATAATAAGTACTGTAACCATTGAAGGGATACAAATTTATCTACGACTACTGCAAGAATACCCACCAATAAAAAGGTGATTGCAATTATTTTAAAACCTTCTTTATGAAACATAATTTAACATTCTTAGAAATAAATAAATAAAAGGAGCAGCAAAAATCATGCTGTCAAAGCGATCCATTAAACCTCCATGACCTGGCATAATTACACCACTATCTTTAACTTTTGCTTGGCGTTTAAACTTAGACTCGATTAAATCTCCAAGTGTGCCAAAAACACTTATTATAACGCTTAAAATTAACCAATGCGTAAAAGTTAGTGTTTGGTCTGTAAAGATATAAATAAAATAGCTGGCAATACACGCAAAAAATAGACCACCTAAAAAGCCTTCCACTGTTTTTTTAGGAGATATACTGGGAAATAATTTTTGCTTACCAAAATTTTTACCAACTAAATAAGCAAAAGTATCATTTACCCAAACTAGTATAAATGATCCTAGAACATATACTGGTGTAAACGTTTCATTGTGATTGGCTATTAATACTAAAAAGACAAAGCCACTGGATAAATAAAAGGTGGTTATTATGTAACGTTTAGAACTAAATAAAGGAATTGTTTTTTCTGAAAATAAATCCTTTATTAAAAGTAATTGAACAAAAAGAGTAATGACTTGCAGTATTTGTGTGGCCTCATCTAATCCTTTATCAGATTTTAAAACGAGTTGCCAATATCCAAAAATAAAATAAAGCACTATAAAAATAATATAGGGCACAATACTTTTAAGTTGGATTAGTTTACAAAACTCCATTAAACAGATAAACCCGAACACGAAAAATAACACAATAAATGCGTGTTGATTTAACAGTGAGGCTATTAGTAAACTTACGTATAAGAATCCTGAAAGTGCTCTGGTAAGGGTTTCGTTCATAAAACTAAAGGTCTTCTAAAAGCAACAAATATAAGTTTTTTGCACTGCTTCCGTAAGATAAAAAATCTTTTTCCTCTTGTAATTTAAAATGTTTGATTGTGGTGATGTTTGTAGGGATCCTACTGGTGTTTTTGTGTTTTATTTCTCTTAAGCCTTCTCCTATATTAGAAACAATTTGACTTGTAGTAGCAAAAACGATAACATTATTAGGGAATTCGTTAAGCTTTTTTTCTGCTAATTGATTGGAACATACTAATAACGAGCCATCGTTAGCAATTAAGTTTTCACAAGTTGTTATAAAATAGGTGCATTCTGATAAAGTCGTGCTTACTTTAAGTTGAGAGGATTTAAACTTCTCTTTTAAATTAGTATCGTAGAAAAACGCGGACGTCTCTTCCCAATTGTTTTCCAAGATGATATTATTTAGATTGTCATACACTTCATCCAAAGAATCACAATACAAGAATTTACCACCATTTTTTTTGAAATTTATGGTAAAACTTTCATCGATTGGTATTTCTTGGGTAGGCATGTACCTGCCTCTTTCGTCAGACTTTACTACCTCTTTTTCTTTTTGAGATTTAGAACTAAAAATTTTTCTAAATAGACTCATTTATATATTGCTAAAATCAAATTTCTACTTTGGGATAATCAAATATAAAAAATCTTAGACTATCTAGTGTGATAATCTAAGATTTTTAAGAATATAATAATAAAACAAGATTTACTCCTCTTCTTTTTTGTTTTCTATTTGTATCTTTTCAGATGGTTTTCTGTCAACTTCAGCAAACGGACGTTTACCTAAAATTTCTTCTAAATCATCTTTAAATATAACTTCTCTTTCGATTAGTCGTTCTGCTAACTTCTTCAAAACATCCTTCTTAGACTCTAATAAATCTAAAGCACGTTGAAACTCTGTTTCAACAATATTCTTTATTTCATTATCTATAAGCTCTGACGTTTTTTCGCTATAAGGTTTAACAAAGCCACTTTCTCCAGCTGGATCGTAATAAGTAATATTTCCTACTTTTTCATTTAGACCATAAATCATAACCATAGCTTTTGCTTTTTTGGTTACATTTTCTAAATCGCTTAAGGCACCTGTAGAAATCTCGTTAAAGATTATCTTTTCTGCCGCACGTCCACCCATTGTTACACAGATTTCGTCTAAAAACTTACTTGTTCTAGTAATAAAAGCTTCTTGTGGTAAATACCATGCAGCTCCTAAACTACGTCCTCTAGGCACAATAGTCACTTTTACTAAGGGATCAGCATGTTCTAAAAACCAACTAACGGTAGCATGTCCTGCTTCGTGGTATGCAATAGTCTTTTTCTCTTCAACAGAGAATAAATTACTGCGCTTTTCTAAACCTCCAACAATACGGTCTACAGCATCTAAAAAGTCTTGTTTTTCAACTGCTTTTTTATCATGTCTTGCAGCTATTAAAGCAGCCTCATTACATAAGTTAGCTATATCTGCTCCAGAAAAACCAGGTGTTTGCTTAGATAAAAATTCGACATCTAAGCCTTCTGCTTTTTTAAGAGGCTTAAGGTGTACTTCAAAAATTGCTTTACGTTCTGTTAAGTTCGGTAAGTCAACATGTATTTGTCTGTCAAAACGACCAGCTCGCATTAATGCACCATCCAAAATATCTGCACGGTTGGTTGCTGCTAATACAATAACGTTTGTGTTAGTACCAAAACCATCCATCTCTGTTAGTAATTGGTTAAGTGTATTTTCACGCTCGTCATTACTTCCTGACATGGCGTTTTTACCTCTTGCACGTCCAATAGCATCAATCTCGTCAATAAAAATAATGGCTGGAGATTTTTCTTTAGCCTGTTTAAATAAATCTCTTACACGAGAGGCTCCAACACCAACAAACATTTCAACAAAGTCAGAACCTGACAAAGAGAAAAATGGTACTTTAGCTTCTCCTGCTACTGCTTTTGCTAATAATGTTTTACCTGTCCCTGGAGGTCCTACTAATAAGGCTCCTTTTGGTATTTTACCACCTAAGTTAGTATACTTTTCTGGGTTTTTTAAGAAGTCTACAATTTCTTGAACTTCTTCTTTTGCACCTTCTAAACCAGCAACATCTTTAAACGTTGTTTTAACTTCAGAGTTTTCGTCAAAAAGTTTGGCTTTTGATTTTCCGATATTAAATATCTGTCCACCAGCACCACCTCCTCCTCCGGAAGACATACGACGCATTATAAAAACCCAAACACCAATTAATAAAATAAAGGGTAGCAAACTAAATAATAATTCTCCCCAAGGGTTACTGTCTATACTAAATGTGACTTGGGCAGCTTTATCCTTGCCTAATCCGTTATTAATCTCTTTTATTGATTCTTGAAACAAGGCTAAATCACCAAACTGAAAAGAATAGTTAGGTAGTTTAGTGGTTGTAGGGAAAATAGAAGTTGGTTTAGATTTTTTATGAATCTCTTTGGCTTCGGCTTCTTTTGTTAAATAAACTTTAGCTGTGGTTTCATTTATTATATCTACTTTTTCTACATCACCATCCCTTAGGTAATCAAAAAATTGAGATGGAGAGGTTTTAATTGCACTTTCAGAACTACCTGTAAAGAAATTAAGTGCGATTATAACAACGATAAAAGCGCCATAAATCCAATACATATTGAATTTAGGCTTTTTAGGAGCTACTTTTTTGTTTTTATCTGCCATGTAATGTGTTTAATAGTTTGTTTCGATAACGGTCACTTTTGCATCTCCCCAAAGACTTTCGATGTCGTAATATTCTCTTATTTGTTTCTGGAAAACATGTACTACTACGTTGACATAATCCATAAGTACCCACTCAGCATTATCTTCACCTTCTATATGCCAAGGCTTGTCTTTGAGTGCTTTACTAACTTTTTTCTGGATTGCGCTTACAATAGCGTTAACTTGTGTGTTTGATGTCCCTTCGCAAATTACAAAGTAGTCACAAACAGTATTTTCAATTTCTCTTAAATCAAGAATATTTATTTCTTTTCCTTTTACATCCTCAATACCTTCAACAATTGTTGAAATAAGGGCATCTATGTTTGGTTGTTCTTTCGACATTAATTATATTTAAATTTGTGCAAAGTTATTATTTTTAAGTTCTTTATACTCTAAAAATATCATAAGATTTTATAATACGAAGATAAATATTAAATATGCGTATAATCAAACTTAATGCCACCGATTCTACAAATAGGTTTCTTCGCAATCTAAGTTTAGAAACTCTGGTCAAAGATTTTACTACAGTAGTGACTAGTGATCAGACTCAAGGGCGTGGTCAAATGGGCACTAATTGGCAATCTCAACCCTTCAGAAACCTTACTTTTAGTGTGTATAAACAGTTTGGTGTTGTTAAATTTGAAGATCAATTTAAAGTTAGTATGGCAGTTTCTTTGGCTATTGTAAAAGCGTTAGAGCGTTTAAATATACCTAAATTAAGTATAAAATGGCCTAACGACATTTTGTCAGCAAATAAGAAGATTTGTGGTGTTTTGATAGAAAATGTCATAAAACAAAACAGAATAGAGTCTTCTATAATTGGTATTGGTTTAAATATTAATCAGGTGAAATTTGATAATTTACCGCAAGCAAGCTCCTTGAAAAGTATAACGGGTGTAAATTATAATTTGGATGAAGTATTACAAATTATATTACATCAAATAAAAACGGAGTTAACTTTTGTTGAAAATGAGTCTTCTGCTATTAAGGATAATTATGAAACCTATTTGTTTAGAAAAGAAAAACCTTCAACATTTGAAAAAGCTGAAGGTTTGTTTTCTGGTATTATAAAAGGTGTTTCTAATGAAGGTTTTTTAAAAGTTATGGTTGAGGACCAAATTTTAGAAACCTTTGACTTAAAAACTATTAAGCTACTGTATTAATTGCTTTTGGCATGTTTGTCGCTAAAGTTTCAATAAATTTATTGATTGGTCCTTTGATCATCATGGCCATCATTGCATTAAATTCGCCTTCAAAAGTTAATTGTACTTCTGTTTTAGTTGCTTCAATTTCAGTAATATCTGCAATTAGAGAAAAATCTAATTTTCCTCCTGCGGCACCTAAAACTATTTTGCTATGCGGTGTTACTTCTTTCTTTTTTAAAACTATTTCTGGCATTCCTTTTAGTGCGAATAAAAATTTATCTTCACCTAAGACTTCAAATTTACTGATGTTATCAGGCATTAAGCTTTTAAAATTTTTAACATCGCTTAAAAAGTTGAATGTGTTTTCTGCAGATTTATCTAGGATTGCTTTTGGGCTTTGTAATTTCATTATTTTGTATACTTTAATTTGGTTAATATTGAATTGTCCTAAAAAGGCACAATACATATTTTAATATCAATTAGCGTTCCAAACACTTGGATTAGCATTCCAAAGACTTAAGGTTGTTATTTCTTTTTCAGATATGTAATTGCTTGATGCGGCTTCGGTAAGTAGGTTTTCATAGTTACTCAGCGTATGTAATGTTAGGTCTTCGTTTTCGAAATTATTTTTAGCGACTTCAAAACCATAAGAAAAAATGGCAACCATACCTTTGACATTAACATTAGCTTCTTTTAAAGCTTTTACAGCATTAAGGCTACTTTTTCCTGTGCTAATTAGATCTTCAATAACTACTACGTTTTGTCCACTTTCGATATGGCCTTCAATTTGGTTTTTTCTACCATGACCTTTTGCTTCAGGGCGTACATATATAAAAGGTAGGCCTAAGTATTCTGCAACCAGCATACCTATACCAATGGCTCCAGTAGCGACACCAGCGATAACATCAGGTTTTCCATAATGCTCTTCTATAAATTTACTCATCTCTTCTCTGATGTAATTTCTTACTGGAGGATATGATAATATGACGCGGTTATCGCAATAAATTGGCGATTTCCATCCTGATGCCCAAGTAAACGGGTCATTAGGTTGAAGCTTAATAGCGTTAATTTGTAATAAAACTTTGGCGGTCTGCCTTGCGGTTTGTTTGTTGAAAATCATAGGACAAAAATACAGTTTTATTTAATTTTACTTAAAATTAAATTTAAAATAAATAAAGAGAAAGTGACAATGTCATTAATTTTAATATTTTTACGTATCTAAAACTAGTCTCAATATTCTATGCAACGTATTTTTGTTAACGATAAACCGATTTACCTAACTACAAAGGTTGAAAAGGAAACAGATTTTAAAAACTTCTTGCTTAAAGATGCCGATATAGAATTCGTACTTCAGACATTATCTAAAAAATCGATTAAGTCTGTTCGATTAATTGGACATAATGAAGACAAATTATTAAAGTCATTCAAGAAAAAACTACCCAATGTTATTGCTGGCGGAGGGAAAGTATATAATGATAAAAGGGAAATATTATTTATTTATAGAAATGATAAATGGGACTTGCCAAAAGGAAAGGCTGAAAAAAAAGAGACTATAGAAGAGACGGCAATACGTGAAGTCTCTGAGGAAACCGGGGTCTCTAAGCTTAAAATAATTAATCCGTTGCCAATAACATACCATGTTTTTAAAAGAAATGGTAAGGCTAAACTTAAAATAACCCATTGGTTTAAGATGCATACATCTTTTGAAGGGAAGTTGTATCCACAATTAAACGAGGGTATAACGGAGGTTAAATGGCTGGATGAGCAGGAAGTTAACGCCGCATTAGATAGGTCTTATGCTAATATTAAACTGTTATTTTAATTACTCACTAAGTCTATGATTATGAGTTGAATATGATGTAAATAATTAGTTAAAGAGGTGTTTTTCGTTTTAAGAATGACTTCTGGAACAAGAAGCTTTACTAAAAAGAGCGTAGTGATAAAATAAGCACTAAGAGTTTATAAAAAAAACCGTTACAGAAATGTAACGGTTTTTTTATGCTTTAAATTTTAAGGATGCTTTCTTTTAGAGTAGTCTTAATGCTTTCGGGCATTGTATTGTTGTTACTAAAAGATTGGTTTATTTCAATTTCAATTCCAGAATAATGCTCAGGAAACTGTTTTCTTAAAGTAGTGGTAAATCCATCAGCTTTGCCTAAATACGGATAGTTAAACCTAATACGATAGTTAGGATTTTGAGCAAGAATACTCTTTTTTAAAGCAACTGCTATTTCTTTTTCGTTAACTTTTCTTGAATCGAATAGTAAGCCGATATCACAGTTTCTTATCTCCTGGTTTAATTGTGGTGTAAAGGAATGGATGGATAAATGTATTACGGCGTTATTGTTTTTAATACTAGCTTCAATATAATCTGATACTGCACTTCTGTAAATTGTATAATACTTTTTAATAATTTGCTTTTTCGTGTTAATAGGAAGCTTTTTACTAAACTCTGAATACAAATTTTTGTGCAGTAAAGATCTGTTCAACTCTATTAGCAAGCGACTAGTGGTGCTGTAATTAGAATAATCCGCTAATGGCTGTAAATAATTAAAGGCATCTAAAGCGCCTAAATCATAACCTCTGTGCGTTTCAAGTACAGTGTTGTCCGGGAAAAGGAGTTTGTATTCCTCAGGAATAGTATTTCCGCCATGTTCACAAGTTATAACTAATTTCATTTTAAACCGTTGGTATAAATAGCGTGTTGTTTTGCAAACATTGTGCTAGCTGGTTGTAAATTTGAGTTATATGTTTAATTGAAGTGTCCTGTTTTAAAGCCGTGATAATTCTTGTAGATAATGTGCCATGCATAAAGATCGTTTCTAACGCGTTTTGATAGTCCTCAGAAATATTTTCTTTGACTAAGCTGTATAGATGTTTCCATATCTCTTTTACTGTGGCAGCTTCTTTTAAGTCAAATAGTTCTAAATAGTTTAAGTCAGAGATGATATACAGCTCTCCATCTTTTATAGTATTATTCAAAATGGCAAAAAGATCTTGTTTTAACCATTTTTTTTGCTTTTTTAGATTAACCGTTTTTCCATTTACTAAAAGTTTTAAAACTTCAATAATTAATGCGCAAATGGCAATATCTGCTTTTGGACATTCTTGTATATCTACTAATCTTATTTCAATAGCATTTCTGTCAAATCTAGCTATCGCACCGCGACTATTTAAAAAATGATGATCTAAAATATTATTAGTATCGTGTTTTTTTATGGCCTTTTTTATAGGTTCAAAAATAGTAGCGTGGTAATCTGCCTTAGTAAATACGCGTTCCGGAATAACTAATCCGGTCATTTCTGGGATTTCTTTTTGATTGGTTTTATAATACTCTAATCTAGAGTCTTTAAAACCTGTTACTTTTCCATCTAATATTGGTGAACTGGCACATAACCCAGGTATTAGAGGTAAAATAACTCTAACAGCTGCATGTAGCTTTTCAAACTCCTTATCATCATAAAAAGGAAGGTTAATATGTGTGCTCTGGACATTACTCCAACCATGACCTTTGCAGTCAAAAATCCTGTTGTACAACTCATACACTTCGCTATAACTATGCTTCCAAAGTTGCGTGTCCTTTAATGGATCCATTGTTGGATGACATGCTGTAGGGAGTAAATTAGTATGTAACGGTTTTAATAACGCATTAATTTCTAATACGTTTTTATGAAAGTCATTTGCAAGATTATCTAGGTTGCCAGTCGGTCCATTGGTTTTTAACTCAACCACATGGGCAACCAACTCATTGCTCCAGGCAATTGCTCCGTTTTCAATATCAGAAGTTAATTCGCCATTCTTTTTAGTTAATAAGACATCAACAATAGGTGCCACTTTAAAACTATTAGTGTTAACCAATATATATTCAAGCTCTATCCCATAGACCTCAAATAAGTGATACTTTTTACTCATAATTATTCCAATCTTGTTTTTAAAGCATTCAATATTTTTGTGTAAACTAGATCACCATAAAAGGCATCTTCAACTCCAAAGTCTATGTTAGGGTTGTCGTTAATTTCAATAACCATTGGTTTGTTGTCTACTACTTTTATATCAATCCCGTATAAACCTTTGCCCATCAATTTAGCCGATTTTATAGCCATAGTAATAACCGTTTTTGGTACGTCTTCTATAGGTAGGCAATCGGCATCACCATCTTGATCGTTTTTTTTGTCGGCATTCCAATTATAGATTTGCCAATGTCCTTTTGCCATGTAGTATTTGCAAGCATAAAAAGGGACATCGTCTATAATTCCGATACGCCAATCGTAATCAGACGGGCAAAACTCTTGCGCAATAATTAAGTCAGATTCTTTAAGCATTTCAGACACTAGCGTATTATATTCTTCAGCTGTTTTTGCTTTTTTTACACCAAATGAGAAGGTGCTATCTGGCGCTTTTAAAACGCATGGCAACCCAACTTGCTCTAAAACTAACGCTCTATTTTCTTTATGTACAATAATTGTTTTTGGCGTTGCAATATGCGCATTGTTTAAAGCTTCTGCCATATACACTTTGTTACAACATTTTAAAATAGCCTCTGGATAATCAATAATGGCAAGCCCTTCCTGTTGTGCTTTCCTAGCAAAAGCATAAGCTTCATTATTAACCTCAGTACTTTGTCTAATAAATAATGCGTCAAAAGAGGACAAGCGACTTAAGTCTTTAGGTTCTATGATTTCGGCATAAATATTCATTTTTTCAGCAATATCAATAAGCTTTTTTAAGGCTTTAGGGTTGCTTGGAGGTGCGGGATCGTTTGGATTAACTAAAATAGCTAAGTCAAAATCTGACGTCGTTAATTTAGGGGTGTCGTAACGTTTTTTTGCAAAATATTGATTGGCGAATACATTGACACTTTCGATATGATCGGCAGGAATTTCGGATTCTGAAATCGCTTTAATACTCTGTATGTTCCATTTGTTGTTATAATGAAACTTAATGCGTAAAAAAGGGACTTGAAAATGCTTATAAAATAAGCTGCTTAGCTCTTTATATTTCTGAGCTACATTTTGTCCAAAATAAATACTTAAGGTAAATTCTCTTGATTTAATACTTTTTAAACTTTGTTGGATAACATCATCAAATTCGTCTGAGACAATCTTAACTAATTTTAAAGTTTTTAAATCAACAATATTTGTAACCGTAGGAATGGCTAAATGGCCTCTAGCTTCTGCTAATAATGACACATAATACCCTTTAGACTGGTAGCTGTAATCTTTGCAAAGGTTAAATATTCTCGCTTTTTTTAAAAGTGAAAATTTAGGATTGGTAAGATAGTCTTGAGAAGAAATTACCGTAATATTCTCAATCGAAAAATGCCATTTTTCAGGTTGATTGACAACAATGTATTTGTTCATTTTATGCGATGATCGCGATATAATTTATAAGTAAAGTTATATTGTTTTTAAACTGGTTTTACAAAAAGTAAAACCAGTTTAGTTAAATTTTTAATAAATAATAACGTCTATTTTTTAGTCAAACTAAAAATGTCTTTACGTCTGTCTTTTAGGTTTCTAACGCTACCAAATTGGTTTAATTCGCGTAGTAAATCTATGTCCACATCTGCAATTAAAATCATTTCTGTGTTTGCTGTAGCTTCTGCTTTGATACCATTTGCAGGGAACGCGAAATCGCAAGGCGTAAACACCATTGACTGCGCATATTGGATGTCCATGTTGTGTACTTTCGGTAAGTTTCCAACGCTACCTGCAATAGCAACATAACATTCATTTTCTATAGCACGTGCTTGTGCACAATGACGCACTCTAGAATACCCATTTTGTGTATCTGTTAAAAACGGAACAAATAATATGTCCATCCCCTCATCAGCTAATAATCTACTTAACTCAGGGAACTCAGAATCGTAACAAATTAAAATTCCTATTTTTCCGCAATCGGTGTCAAATGCTTGTAGCTTGTTACCACCTTGCATACCCCAAACTTTAGCTTCGTCAGGTGTGACGTGTAATTTTTCATAACGTTCTAATGTGCCATCGCGTCTACATAAATAACCTACGTTATATAATAGATCGTCTTTCATCTCTGGAAAACTTCCTGTAATAATGTTGATGTTATATGTAATCGCTAATTCCGAAAAGCGTTGTGCAATCTCATCCGTATGTTTTGCTAATTCTCTAATAGCTTCGGACACTGGTAAATGGTTATTGCTAGCCATTAAAGGGGCATTAAAAAACTCGGGAAATAACGCAAAGTCAGAACGGTACCCAGATACGGCATCCACAAAGTATTCGGCTTGTTGCATTAATTCTTCCAAATCTTTATACAAACGCATTTGCCACTGTATAAGACCTAAACGGACGACCTTTTTCTTGGTAGCTGCTTTTTTAGATGGTTTTTTATAATAAATGTTATCCCATTCTAAAAGCACTGCAAATTCTCCAGAATCTTTATCACCTTCTAAGTAGCCTTTTAAAACACGCAGTGGGTGAAAATCATTTGATATTTGAAAGTTTAAAACAGAATCATGGATTTCCTTACGTTTCACTTTATCCATGTATTCCTTGGGCGTCATTTTGTCTTGGTGATTGTGGTAGTTTGGAATACGACCGCCAAAAACAATACCTCTTAGGTTAAGTTGTTCGCATAATTCTTTTCTGTAATCATACAAACGTCTCCCTAAACGTAACCCTCTAAATTTAGGTTTTATAAAAACATCAATACCATAAAGCACATCTCCAGATTTGGTATGTGTGTTAAAGGAGTAATTACCTGTAATATCCTCGTAGGTATGTTCTTCTTCAATCCTATCGTAATCTACTATTATAGATAAAGCGCAACCTGCAATTTGGTTGTTGATTTTAATAACAACCTGTCCTTCCGGAAACTTGTCTATTAAGGTTTTAATTTGATGTTCTCTCCAATATAAATGAGGCATAGATTTGTATGCCTCTTGCATAGCTTCTTTTAACTCTTGGTAATCATCTAGAGTTAGATATGCTAATTCTATATTTTCAATGTCTTGTGGGTTCATTTTTATTTACTTGATTTTTAAAGTAAATGTAGTTTAAAAACAAATTGAAAAAACAAACAAAAAAAATATTTTTTATATTTATTTTTTCACTCTAAAAACAGGGTATTGTAGGTGTGATTTTTCATAATTATCGCTGTGCTTATGAAGCCAGTCTAATTGTGAGTACCAATTACTTGCGAAATTTTTATCGTTATTTTTTTTGAGATTAAATTCTGTTTCTAGTTCGGGGTTTTTTGCCAATAAAGATTCGGCTTTATCTTCCCAAACGTAAGGCGAAAATCCTTCTTTTTGTTGCAAGATTGTATCAAAGAAATTCCAGTTGAAAAATGAATCTGGAGCTTGAGGTTCTAAAGTTTCAATTAGGTATCTAAATGCAGTTTGGTTGGTTTCAATTAAAACATCTCCTTTTTGGAAAATAATAGATTCTTCTGAAGCTTTTATGGACGTGTTATAATGTTGGTAATGTCCTTCATAAGCTTTTGTTCTAGTTTCAAAAGTGTCAATTTTATAAGATTGTACCGTTATTGTTGTGTCCTTTGTTAGTGTTTTCATTTCTACGTTATTCAACTTTAAAAGATCAATAATATGCCACCAACCTTGCGGTATGATATACGCTTTTGGAATACTAACCTCAACACTAGGTTTGAAGTGATTTTGATAGGCAATCGGTTTTGTAAAGGGTTTGCTGGTATCGTATTTTAAGCGATCGGCTTCGGTTATATTACTTGGTATTCTATGACCTTCAAAACCTTTAAATTGTAATGTTGTGGTTTTTGTGGTATCAATTTCCCATTGTAATGGATAAGTTGTTTTAGCTAACAGTTTTTGATTCGCCTCTAGGCGTAGTGTTTTTATTTGCTCATGGTCTTCTTCTATAATTTCAATCATAGATTTCATTAACTCGTAAGTGCCTTCTACACGTTGTTTATAAGGTTTAAGCATGTGTGTTTCTACCATCATACCCAAAGTATTAAATAATGTTGTGTATCCAGTAGAATAGCGTGGGCTGTCCATAAATTGACTAAATCCAGCTTCGGGAACTGTATTAAACACATTGACATAAGGTGTGATGTCCCATTTTTTGTCTGCTAATTTTTGCTCTAAATTTGGTTGCATCTTGGTGTGTAAATAATCTCCCAGTGATCCTCCTAGTTTATTATGTTGTGTAAATAAATGGGTTAAGGTGTATTGGTAATCCGCACCATTACTAACGTGGTTGTCAATAAAAACGTCAGGTTGTACTAAATGAAATATTTGTGCAAATGTCTTTGCGTTTTTAGTATCACTTTTTATAAAATCTCTGTTTAGATCATAGTTTCTGGCATTACCTCTAAAACCATACGCTTTTGGTCCATTTTGATTGGTTCTTGTGCCTGTGTTTCGGTTTAAGCTTCCACCAACATTGTAAATCGGAATGGTTGCTAATACAGTATGTTCTGGAACGGCAATCGTACCATTCGCAATATCTCTAAATAATAGCATGGTAGCGTCAATCCCATCGGATTCTCCGGGATGGATTCCGTTATTAATTAGTAAAATACGCTTGTCCTTTTTGATGTTTTCAAAGTTGAAATTCCCATCAGGATTTAATATTACTATATGTAATGGTTTTCCGGAGTCCGTACTACCAATAGAGTCGATAGATATTGAAGGAAACGCGGTCGCTAAATTGTTATAAAATTGAATAGTTTGATTGTAAGTCGCCGTTTCTAATCCCTTAGACTTCTCAAATACGGTCTCAAAATCAAAGTCAGTTTTGGTTGCAGGTTTACACGAAACGATTAAAATTAAAAGGACTAATATTTTTTTCATTGGTGGTTTTTTAAAACGTGGTTACACAAATATAATACTATAGACTTGTGATTGTTGTAATTAAACGTACTTTTGCAGCTTGAAAAATTGAAGATATGACTGAGTTTATTAGAAAAATAATCCCGAATGCAAAAGACGATGTATTAGCCGGAATAACAGTGTCTCTAGCTATGATTCCAGAAGTGGTGGCATTTGCGTTTGTAGCGCAAATTGATCCGTTAATGGCATTGTCGGGTGCTTTTATTATAGGTTTAATTACCGCTATTTTTGGAGGTAGACCAGGTCTGATATCTGGAGCAGCAGGAGCAGTAGCAGTTATTTTTGTAACGATGATCGCAGATGGACATACTAAAGGAATGTTGATGGATACGCCTATTGAAAATATGGGGTTTTTCTATCTGATGGCCTGTGTGGTTTTAATGGGAGTGATTCAAATATTAGCAGGTGTTTTTAAATTAGGACGTTTTGTGCGTTTGATTCCGCATCCAGTAATGATGGGGTTTGTAAACGGGTTGTCTATTGTAATTTTTATGGCACAGGTAAAAATGTTTTCTCATAAATCATTACAAGTTTCTGACGCTGGTGTTAAAGAATACATTAGTACTTACATGCAAGGGTCTGAATTATATATCATGATTGGGTTAGTATTACTAACTATGGGTATTATTTGGGGATTACCTAAAATAACTAAAAAATTACCGGCAGCATTAACTGCAATATTGGTGACTAGTTTAATAGTTATTGGTTTTAATATGGATGTGTCTACCGTTGGATCTTATATTCTTGAAGGTGGTGGTACAGGTTTAAAAGGTGAGTTTCCAACACCAAACATGGAACTTTGGGAGAAGTTACCGTTTAATTTAGATACTTTAAAATTTATTGCAATACCTGCATTTTTAGCAGCTTCTGTTGGATTAATTGAGTCTTTAATGACCATGAATTTGGTTGACGAGTTAACAGAAACTAGAGGTAATGGAAACAGAGAATGTGTTGCACAAGGTGCCGGAAATATTGTTTCTGGTCTATTTGGTGGTACTGGAGGTTGTGGTATGATTGGTCAAACGGTTATTAATATTAATGCTGGTGGACGTGGAAGATTATCTGGTATTATGATGGCAGTAACATTACTATCTTTTATATTATTTGCAGATCAGTTAATAGAAATGGTGCCAATTGCAGCGCTAGTTGGTGTAATGTTTATGATGGTTATCGAAACATTTGCTTGGTCAAGTTTTAGAATATTAAAGAAAATACCTAAGTCTGATGCAGTAGTACTTATTACAGTGTCCTTAGTAACTGTGTTTGAGGATTTAGCAGTGGCTGTATTTATTGGAGTCATAATCTCAGCATTAGTTTTTGCATGGGAAAACGCTACAAAAATTAGAGCAAGAAAACGTGTCAAAGCAGACGGAACAAAGATTTACGAAATCTGGGGACCATTATTTTTTGGAAGTATCCAAGCATTTAATGAGAAGTTTGATGCTAAAAATGATCCTGATAAAATTGAAATAGATTTTGTAGAATCAAGAATAAGTGATCATTCTGCTTTAGAAGCTATTTTTAATTTAGTCGAAAAGTATGAGAAAGAAGGAAAGCAAATCCGTTTAAAGCACTTAAGCGAAGATTGTAAAGTATTACTATATAAATCTAACCCTAAGTTTAGAGAAGTGGTTGTAGAGGATATTGACGATCCTAGATACCATTTAGCAGCTAATCCTGAGGATTTCCCTAAGCCATTATCAGAATATAAGTTTTAGGCTTTGACTCGGTCTTTGAATAGGCAGAAGTTAAAGGGGATAAGGCAGAAGTAAAAAGGCAAAAGAGATAGTCTTTAACTAAAAAAAAGCATCATGATTTAAATCGTGATGCTTTTTTTAGTTTTGCCTAATGCCTAATGCCTAATGCCTAATGCCTAATGCCTAATGCCTAATGCCTAATGCCTAATGCCTAATGCCTAATGCCTAATGCCTAATGTTTTGTCCTAACACTATCGGGTACTAAAACCGTATAGTCTCCATTGTTTCTAATAACCTCTCTAACAATAGAAGACGATATATAACTTGTTCTGGCAGCAGTTAGCAAAAACACGGTTTCAATTTTAGAAAGTTTACGGTTGGTGTGTGCAATTGCTTTTTCGAATTCGAAATCTGCGGGATTACGCAGACCACGTAATATAAATTGGGCATCTACAACTTTGCAAAAATCTATAGTTAAGCCTTTATAGGTTACAATTTTTACTTTTGGTTCGTCTTTAAAAGTGTCTTCTAAAAAGCGCTTTCTGTCTTCTAAAGAAAACATGTATTTTTTTTCAGAATTAACACCGATAGCAACAATAACTTCATCAAAAAGTTTGATGCCTCGTTTAATGATATCGTAATGACCTAATGTAATCGGATCAAAAGATCCTGGAAAAAGTGCGCGTCTCATAGTTTGTTTTTTAGTCTCTGTCAACATCGTAAATGGTTTTTTTTGCAAAAAGAGATTTTATTTCTGCTTTTGAATAACCATCAAATTCTGTAGTATAATTTTCAGGTTTGTCTATTTTGTAAGTCTTTGATTTTTTGTCAATAGACACATCATTATAAATTACAAAAATACTGTCGGCAGTAACTTTGTTAATCTTCATTGTACTGTAATATCCTTTTTGAGGTGTTTCTAAAGCGTAGACATCTCCCACCGCAGGATCTTCTATGTAGCGTTTTTCGTTTTCAGCATTTTGCTTACCAGAATATATTAATAAAGCTATAATAACAACTAAAACAGCTAAGCCACTAAAATACCAAATAGGATATTTAACATCCGCTTTTTCGATATTAAACTTTTCCCTAATCTGATTAGGAAGTGTTTTTAATGTGTAAGTTTTTTTGCAACTAGCACACTCTAATATATTTTCTTTTCCTATTGGAAACATTGGGATCCAATACAAATAAGCATATTTTCCAAAAATAGCATAATGCATGGTGCGTCCATCTTCACAATTGGGACATTTAATATTATTAAGCGTACCGTCTTTTAGTTTGGTAGCTTTGCTGCCGTAAAAAATCATGTTAGTTTTGGTTTGTTTTAGTTAATATTTAAATGTAGGCTTTTTATTTTAAAGCTTCTTCAATAGCGCTACTAAATAGGTCTTGCATAGATATCCCAGCAGCTTGTGCTTGTTGAGGTAAAATACTAGCAGTTGTTAACCCAGGAATGGTATTCATTTCTAATAAATGTGGCTCGCCATCTTTAAAAATAAATTCACTTCTAGAAAATCCTTTCATTTTTAAAACCTCATAGACCTTTTTTGCAACAGTATTGACTTGTTCTTCCTGTGTTTTTGTTAATCTTGCAGGCGTAATTTCTTGAGATTTACCTAAATATTTAGCTTCGTAGTCAAAAAAATCGTTCTCACTTACAATTTCTGTAATCGGTAATACTTTAGTTTCACCTTTATAAGTAATCACACCAACAGATACTTCGACACCATCTAAAAACGACTCTATTATAATCTCATCATCTTCCTTAAACGCAACGTCAATAGCCTGTTGTAAATCTTCTTTTTTGTGGACTTTACTAATACCAAAACTACTACCAGCTTTATTCGCTTTTACAAAACAAGGTAGGCCCACTTTGGCAACAATTTCGGTTTCATTAATAACATCTCCAAAATTAAGGTAATAGCTTTCAGCGGTTAAAATTCCGTAAGGTTTTAAAACACTTAAACAGTCTCTTTTATTAAAAGTTAAACCCGCTTGATACATATCACAGCTAGTTTGTGGCATGTTTATTAAAGCAAAGTAGCCTTGCATAAAACCATCTTCTCCAGGACTACCATGTATGGCATTAAAAACGCAGTCAAACGTTATTTTTATATCATTTATGATGACAGAAAAATCATTTTTATCTATAGTAAACTCGGTGTCGTTATCATCAACATACACCCATTTGTCTTTAAAAATATGAACACGAAACGCATTATATTTTGTGTTGTCTAAATTTTGATAAACAACGTTTCCGCTGTTAAGAGAGATCTTATATTCGCTAGAATAACCTCCCATTATTATGGCAATGTTTTTTTTCATTTAAATCAAAATTATTTCAGATATTCAATAAACCAGTAAAATATTCGTTTGGTAAAAATATCATTTATTTTATTCCGAAGATAAAACCTTTTAGTTTTTATATATTTGCCTACAAAAAAATAGTTAAATGAGTGTAATCAGTTTTCTTAAAAGTAAAGCGTTTTTTAAACAATTAGCAATAGCGGTAGTCGCAGTGGTTGTTATCGTGTTTTTAATGCTTAAGTGGTTGGATATAACGACTAATAATGGCAAGTTTGAAACCGTGCCAGATTTGACAGGAAAATCTATTAAAGTAGCAGAGATTGAGCTAAAACAGAACAATTTGGTAATGCAAATACAAGATTCGGCTAATTTTAACCCTGATTATCCAAAGTTTTCTGTTATAGAGCAGGACCCAAAAGTAAATGCACAAGTAAAAGAAAACCGTAAAATATATATCACCTTAAATCCCTCTGGATACCGTAAGATAGCAGTGCCTGATTTGCGTCAAAAAAGTTTTAGACAAGCAAAACCAATGATAGAAGCTTTAGGCTTTAAAATTGGAAAAACAACTTATATCGATAATATAGGAAAAAACATGGTCTTAAGCCTACGTCATAAAGGCAATGTTTTAGAGCCAAATACAAAACTACCAAAAACATCAGTCATTGATGTGGTTTTGGGTAACGGTAATCGTCCAGGAGGTAATTAATTATGAACGACTATACACCAGAATTACCCGAAGAAGAAGGAACGTTATACGAGCATCACTCGTTTGTAGCAGACAAAGGTCAAAAACCATTACGTATTGATAAATGGTTGATGAACAAAATCGAAAATGCAACACGTAACAAAATCCAAGATGCTGCCAAAAATGGAAGCATTTTTGTGAATGAAACTCCTGTAAAATCTAATTACAAAGTTAAGCCAGAAGATGCCATTGCAGTCCGTCTAGCGTATCCACCACACGAAAATCTTTTAGTAGGTGAAGACCTACCTTTGGATGTTGTGTATGAAGACGACCAATTATTAGTTGTTAACAAACCAGCAGGTATGGTTGTGCATCCAGGACACGGTAATTATTCTGGGACATTGATAAATGCATTAATATTTCATTTTGATAACTTACCAAATAACTCTAGTGATCGTCCAGGATTAGTCCACAGGATAGATAAAGATACCTCAGGATTGTTAGTTGTTGCCAAAACAGAAGTTGCTATGGCACATCTGTCAGCACAATTTAAAGCCAAAACTAGCGAGCGTGAGTACGTGGCCATAGTTTGGGGAAACATGGATGAGGAAGAAGGTACCATAGAAGGTAACATTGGTCGTCACCCAAAAAACAGATTACAAAATACCGTGTTTTTTGATGACGATGCAGACAAAGGTAAACCGGCAGTAACACACTATAAAGTTTTAGAGCGTTTAGGTTATGTTACTTTAGTGAGTTGCAAACTAGAAACAGGACGTACGCATCAAATCCGTGTCCACATGAAATACATTGGGCATACTTTGTTTAATGACGAACGTTATGGCGGAAATCTAATTTTAAAAGGAACCACATTTACAAAATACAAACAATTTGTAGATAACTGTTTTAAGGTATTACCACGTCAAGCCTTACATGCCAAAACCTTAGGGTTTGTGCATCCAACAACAAATAAGTTTATGAGCTTTGAGTCGCCAATTCCAGAAGATATAGCAAACTGTATCGAAAAATGGAGAGGGTATTCAAAACACATGGAATAATCAATTTTAAATAATTTGGACGTTACCCCTATCTTGATTTTTAGTATCAAGATAAGGGTCGCGCTATCCATTATATCTTTTTTTGCCATTTATGGCAGCAAAAAAAGGATGCCACTACTATCGCTAACGCAACTCAAGTTTCCATAGTAAAATCAAATTTTAGTATTGTAAATTACTATCCAATCAGCTTTTATAACCAAAGTGTAAGTTGTAATTTCGTGATAAGTAAAATAAGAAGTTATGGTACGTATTAACGTGCTATAAACAAAAGGTCACATTATTTTTAACGTGATCGCAATAGTAAACTTGACACAGCATGAAACTAGTTATATCTCCAGCAAAATCCCTTGATTTTGAATCTAAATTGCCAACAACAAAAACGACAGAATCTTTGTTTTTAGTGCAATCTAAAAAATTAAACACCGTATTAAAAAAACAAACACCGCAAGACTTATCAAAATTGATGAGCATTAGCGACAAGTTAGCACAGCTTAATTACGACCGTAATCAAGACTGGACAACACCATTTACTAAAGACAATGCAAGACCTGCTATTTATTCGTTTAACGGAGACGTCTATAAAGGTTTAGACGCCTACAATATCCCAGAAGATAAGTTAGCATTAACCCAAAACACAGTAAGGATTTTATCAGGGCTTTACGGGGTTTTAAAACCATTGGATTTAATACAACCGTACCGTTTGGAAATGGGAACAAAGTTACCCGTAGGAAGCAATAAAAATTTATACGAATTTTGGAAAAAAGATATTGTAAAAGCTTTAAATGAAGAACTTGAGGATGACGAGTTATTTTTAAACTTAGCGTCAAACGAGTATTTTAAGGCAGTAGATACTAAAGCGCTAAAAGTACCAGTAATAACCGCTAACTTTAAAGAGTTTAAAAATGGTAAGCTTAAGATAATATCGTTTTATGCTAAAGAAGCGCGTGGTTTAATGACTAGATATGTTATTGATACTAATGCAAAAACCGTAGACGATTTAAAACAATTTAATTATAATAACTATCAATTTGATGGAAACCTCTCAACCGAAAAAGACTTGGTCTTTACAAGATAATAAGCGTACAGAATCGCAACGTAAGCAATTTAAAGCTACCGGAAAAACACAAAAGAACAAAAACGTTACATATTTGTTCTCCGTAATAGGTGTGTTATTGGTCGTTAGTTTTTTATTACCAATGTTATATGATCAGGATGTGTCTGTTTGTATTACAGATACGTTTTGTCTTAACTCGCAACAGGATGTGATATTATATCCATTATATATCTTTTGCACCATTGTAATTTTGATTTTAGCAATCTATGGTGCATACGTAATGGGAAAAAAAATAGGGGATAGGTTTAAGGTTTAACCGTCCCTTTTTTATCAATACTAATTTTAGTTTCTGGTCTTACTTGCTTTTTAATTCGTGGACGTCTTACTCCAAAAGTTCCTCGGTTAATTTTTCCGCGTCTAGATTTTTTATCTCCTTTACCCATAGTTTTTGTTTGTTTTAATTTCCACGTCAGTGAAAAAGGTTAATTAAAATTACTTTTTATAAGTTAACTAAAACACCGTTTTTAGACAAGATTAAAATCCTAAAGTTGTTATAAATCTTTTTTAGATCTAATTTTTAACGTTTATAATGTAAAGTATTGTTTTAGCTTTTAATGTCGATTTAGTGAGGTGACATCATAAAAAAGTATAGATTTACTGTCATTTAAGTCTATATATAAAATCCAATATGAATAAATTTGAAGGAAAAGTCAGTCTTTTAAGGTCTAATAAACGCCACGTGATAAAAAGCTTTTTGTACCTAGTACTTGCGACGACTATAATAGTTTTACTATCCTCTTTTAAATTTTCTGAAGGAGATATTACTTGGGAGAAAATTGACGAAGGTTTGTATTATGCAGCGTATGACGCCCCAATTAAATCTAAATTTGGAGATAGTAAAATTAATATCCTAAAAATTGCTCCATCGTTGTATAATCTAAATTTATTAACAGCTCAAGAAAATGATGGAAAAACTAGAACTGCTAAAGATTGGTTAGATCAAAAAAAACAAATAGCTGTAATTAATGCGGGAATGTATATGACGGACCATTCTACAAATGTCGGTTATATGAAAAATTTTGACGTTATTAATAATGGAAGGGTCAGTCGTGATAATACCATCGCCGCTTTTAATAGAAAAAATGATAGCGTCCCTGAATTTCAGATTATTGATCTAAAATGCCAGAATTGGGAGCAGTTAAAAACACAATACAATTCCTTTACACAATCTATAAGAATGATGGATTGTAATCAAAAGAATAAATGGAGTCAACAAAATAAAATGTGGAGCATGGTTGTTATCGGAAAAGATAAAAAAGGAAATGTCCTGTTTATTTTTGTCCGATCGCCTTATTCAGTCCATAATTTTATTAATATACTATCAAACTCTTCTCTCGATTTATATAATTTAATGTATTTAGAAGGTGGTCCAGAAGCTTCTTTTTATCTTAATCATAATGGAACTAAGGTCGAGAGAATGGGGAGTTACGAAACGGGTTTTAATGAGAATGATAAGAATAACGATTTTTGGGATATTCCAAATGTTATCGGGATCTCTAAAAAATAATTGTGGAAAATAATCGTATGTCAGTGTTTATTTTGACCGTTTGAATATTGTTATTCTATAATATCACGGAATACAGTGAGCTTGTTTTATATAGAATATTCCAACTTTGTAGTATTATCTAAAATAAAAGACGATTATGGATTTTAAAACATTATTACAATTACCTGTACTAGATATTAACGAAGTTATAAGTTTACTTCAAGAGATTGCAGATAAAGAGCGCGGTAAAGAAAAACCGAGTATGCCAAAGGTGTCTATCAGTACACAGTCTGGTCATGTTTCTGGCTTTTTTGTGAATTACAGTAGTGAAAAACGCACGATTTTACTGTGCGATTTATATGATCGTAATGCCGAATTACAATATATTCAGGCACATGCTATTGCTTCTATTTCCTTGACTAATATCAATAATTATACTTATCTTTTTTCTGATGGAAAGATTGCTTTTATGCCGCCAGCGAATGAAATACCGACCATACTCCAACTAAAAAAAGACCTGAAAAATGTAGAAATAGAGTTGAAAGACGCTTTAGATTTAGAAATGGCTATCAGTTTTAGTTACGATGATACACCTAGTGATATCCACAAGTATTATGCAGTTAAAGGTGTGGAGTTGTTAAAAGAAACAATCATTAGTCTCTCTGAAGATGATTTAGTAAAAACGACATTGGCAGAAATGATTACGACTGTCGATTTTAAATTAGGAACAGAGAATACAGTAGAATTAAAAAATAAAGGATTACTAATAACTTTAGATATATCTAAAAATTTAAAAAGTGTAGCTTCTAAAACGGAGTTGAAGCATAAAATAGAAAAGTGTCTTTAAAAAAATTATATAATAAAATATATTATGAAAGAAATAAAACCAATAGAACGCATAGAATTATTAATAAAAAAAGAAGCTAATAACGAAAAGTTATTTACGTTGAATCAATGTGATTATAATTTTTCATCTAATTATTACTCAGAGCAAGATGAACAAGATCGGACTTTAGATGTTAATCTTTCAGGGACAATCAATGAGGATATTGATACTTTTTTTTTAGAATGGATGTCTAATCACCCAGGAGACTGGTCTGGATCGTTAAAAGTTTATCATCAAAACCAAGAGGCGCCTAGTGTCTTCTTTAATTTTGAAAAAGCGATAGTGACTAGTCTTAGTCAATCTTTTGTCGCTGAGGATGAGTATGCGCGATCTTACTCTTACTTCAATGCGATTCTTTCCGGTGTTGTCTTAAATGATGTAAAAATAAATTAAGGTATAACATAATAGGGTAACAAAACGTCTTTAGATTTTTTTCTTAAGGCGTTTTTTTTAGTGCATATTTTTACTGTAAAATGTATGTATAAGGTGCTAATCCTTTATTTTTAACTAAGATTGTAATCTCAAGGCTATAAAAAAATAAAAAACATTTATATTTTACGCAAGACATACCATGTTTAAACATACGCATCCATACCAACCTTTTATAAAAAAGGATAGCAAAAAGTTAATTGTCGGGACGTTGCCTCCACCGCGTTTTACAACAGGCAACTTATTGGAAAAGGATGTTGATTTTTGTTATGGGAGTTACTATAATAGTTTGTGGCTGTTTATCGATAAAATTCATGATTTAGGTCTGCGTTTTGATAACTCTCAAGAAGCTATTGAAGAACGGAAAGCATTTTTAATTGCACATAAAATTGGAGTCTGTGATATTGTGGAGAGTGCCGAGCGTCAAAAAATGGATGCTTCCGATTTAGGAATGTCAAATATCAAACTAAGGGATGTCATAAGGTATTTGCAAAAATATCCCAACATAGATACGCTGCTTTTTACTGGAGGAAATAGTAAAAATGGGCCAGAGTATTTTTTTAGAAAACACATAAAGGATTATAATATCAAATTAGAATTGGTCAGTAAAGTAACACCTAAGATACATCAATTTGTGATGCCTAATCTTATGGCGCAAAATGAGGTATCTCTTGATCAAAAAAGACTTATCAAAACGGTGTCTTTAACCTCCGGATCTGGAGCAGCAAATATCGCAATAGGCAGTAATCCGCTGTATAAGCAGCTAAAAGCTAACAACCCAAAATTTAATACGTTTAATTTTAGGGTGTTGCAGTATCGGGAGTTCTTCTAATAAAGGTTTTGTATCTAGTTAGTATTTTTTTTAACGATATGCATTTTCTCCATCAATTTAAAAATATCTGATTACTTTGTCGCATTCCCGACAGTCTGTTCTGAAGGGAATGAATTGTAAAGTTTAAAAATAGTCAGCTTTTATTCTAGACTTTATTTCTTTTAACTGTTCTAGCTCTCCATTTTCAAATTCTATACTTAGTTTAGAAATGGGTTCTAGTAAATTATGTTGAAGAAAGATATCCTCTTTATGATGGTTTTGTGCAATTTCTAAATGCTCTAATAAAGCCATTTCAGACGGATGATCTTTACTTAAAAACATAGCATTGTATTTAGTGTAATCCGCTATGTTGTTCAACCCTTTTGAAGTATCTTTAAATACTTTCAACATCATATGATATTGGTCTTTAGGGAAATTAATAAATGTTTCTTTTGGATAACTTTGCAATAGATTTTCGTACGCAATTTTAGCGTCTTTATATCTTTTATCTTGTTCTAAAGTATTGGCATAATCAAAATCTAGTTTCCAATCTCTAGTTTCTGGCACCTCTTTTTTTATGGTTTCACAAAGTGCAATAGTTGCCTTATTATCAAAGCCTGCGGTTAAACATTTTAAAGCTAATTTTAAATAACAGGCTTTGTTAGTCGATAGTTCTGCTGCCTTTTTTAAAGATTCTGCTCCAGCAGTATAATCGAATAACATCCATTGAATAAATCCGTTGTTTCTGTATTCACTAAATCTCGTTGGGTCATCTATTAAATCGTCAGCTGTAGCTTTACCTAATGCTTCTGGGTGTTCTAGAAACGTATAATAACAAATCCATTGAAATACAGGACGCAATTCTGGTGATAATTTATTTTGCTCAAAATTATAGATGGCATATTTATGGCATTCCTCATAATCACCCATTTCTACAAGTGCTTCGATACACATATTCATGGTGCCGCAATAATCATTGTCATCGAATTCATAAAACTCAACTTCTGCATGCATATCTTCAAAAAAGGCCGTGTAATTATGGTTTCTTCTATGAATATTCATTCGTAAGTTATACAACCAAGGTGCGAAAGAATGTTTTGGTAGCGGAAAATCTGCAAGCGCTTCATTAATTACTTCAAGCGCTTCATCAAATCTATGTAATCTAAATAAGGCTCGTGCTTGAAAAAACAAGGTTTTAAGCGTTGGTGTTTCTCTGCGATGAAACTGTACAACGATATCTAAAATGCCTTGCCAGCTTTCTATTCGGCCATTAACCTCTAGTAAATACTGCAAATACTCACTCATCCTGAGTCCGTTTCTAAAAGCGTCGTGGTAGGCAGCTCCTGTTTGGTTGTAATCTTTGTCAAGGAAAAAAGATTTCGCTTTTAAAACGTGAAGTAACGGGTTTTTAGGGTTTAAAGCTAAGCCTTGTTCTACACAAGCCTCAATAGTTGGTTTGTGCTTTGTATGATAATATCCCGAATTTCCTATCAGGACATATTGATGCTGTGCCGATTGCCAACCTGAGTTAGCTAAGGCTTCCATATAGGTTTGATATTCCTCAAAATTGGTGTAGTTTTCTTCCGGAAACTGAGGTTCAGGTGGTGTTGCTACTATTTGAGATATAAAATCATATTTCATAAAACTCTTAGCAAAATCGGCTAATAATAAACGTGTATGATCTGTTAAATCAAAATGTTTCCATTCTTTATCCCATAGCTTTTTTATTTCTGCCGACCATTTTGACCAAATCTCGACTTGTATCATGGCCAGGTTTTTACCAGCTTGATCCAAACGATTATCTAATTGTAAGCCTTTTAAAACCGTTTTATTATGAGTAGCCGATGCTAAATCTAATAATTGAAAACAGTCTGCTTCTTCGGAAGATTCACATAATTGCTCTAATAGAGCCGATTGAATATTCCAAAGTAATAAACGCGCTTCTGTTAACGCAGGATAACATTCTAAAACATATTTAAGCGTGATAATTGCCTCTTCAAATCGTTTGTCTTCTTGCAATTTTAATGCGTAATGGATGTGTAAGGTTTCATTATATGAATACGTCATTAATGCTGTTTCATACACCCATTCTTTACAGTGTTTATAGTAACTACAAACATATTCGTAATCGGAAGGTAATACTTCATCTATGTCGATTAAAGCTTGTAAATAAGACTCCATAACGTCCATATTTAACTCTTCAAAAGCACCAAGATAAAGCATATAAATACGATAATATCTAGCATTATCGGCAAGATTGTTATCTCCTAGTATTTCAAAATTTTCTTGAATATTATTTATTACAGATTGTAAAGGCGCAGAAAGATTGGCTTTATAAAGTGTTTCTGCATGCTCAATTTGTTTTATAACTTCTCTTCTTGTTAAACTCATTTTTTCCATGTTTTAAACCAATCGGCATGTTCTATATGTAAACGTTGGTAGCATTCCCAAAGCGTCGCTGTTCCCGGAAATTTACTAACATCTTGTTCTGTTGCTCCCAAAACGTATTCATCGCCTAAACATACGTTACGGTGAAAATCGCTCCAACTAGAAAAGGTCGATTTTATAGTGTCGTTAGCTTCTTCTAAACGTAAAATCATTTCATCTGTACCGATAAAACCTAATACATGACCTAAACGCATTTGAAAAATATAAAAGGCCATTTCGTACCCAATAAGTTTCTCTTTTCTTAAGCTAAAACGGTATTTCCACACCATTTTGTAGATGGCTTTTGTTATTTGATTTTCTTCAGCATTGTATTTGGCATCAAAATCGGTAGAGGTAATCATACGAAACTCTGAAGCGAGTTTATCAAATTGATGAGATACCATTTGTCCGCTTTCATAACGTTGTAAACTATTGCGTAAGTGCAAACCAGATTTTATACCAAATAAACTTAAAAGGCGTTTGGCTTGCTTTACATGCATTTGGTCTTCTAAATCGAAACCAGACCAACTTGTTAAATCTGCGTTTTTATAATTTTTCTTTAATATCAAGGCCGATAAATTTAATTGGTCTTGTATTTCGGGTGTGATCTCTTGTGTCATTATCTAAGCGTTTAAGTCGTCAACAACTTGTAATAAAGCGGTTGTTAAATCTTCTGAATAGGCTCCAGATTTTGCCATTGCTTGTAATCCCATGCCGTATGAAGCTGCCATTTGAGTGTCTTTTACTAAGTGTACAAATAAACTTCGGCAAAGATTTCCGTAGGTTTCTTGCGCTGTTCCTGGTGCTAAATTAGTATCTAGTAAAGTCATATAAAGTGCCTGACCCATTCGTACTTGTATTGCTGTTTCATCGTCAAGTAACCAGGTTTTAAATTCTTCTATTTTTTCATCTAAAGGTTGTAAAAGTTCGGTATCGTAACTTCCGTTTTCGCTGTAATGTTCTAGATTATGAAGTACAGCATCTACATATTTTTGACTGATTTCTGTAACTTCCATTTCAATTGTAATGGTTTGAGAACCATCAACAGCTGTAGATGGTTCTGTTGTTGTTTCTTCTTTAAAGTGGACATTGTAAAAAGCTTCAATAGCCGTTACTAATTCTGTATGATTACTGAAATCGGCTAACTCACTTTGACTATATTCAGAAAGATATTTAGTAGTATTTACGTTTAGCTTATCTTTTTTTAACGTCACTAAAAAGTAGGTTAAATACACTTCAATTTCTGATGAAATTTCTGCGAAAGCAACATTTTCAGAAGCTTTTAGTTTACATTTTCTATGAAAAGTGATGATACGGTTGATAGCCTTATCTAAGAAATAACTAGTATCATCTTTGCGATCATTAAAATAGGTTGCTGTTCTTACACCTTGCGTAGTTAAAAGATCGGAAACCCAAACAGCTTCTTGTCTAGAACTGTAATAAAAATCGCCTAAATAATTAAACCACGCTTGAATTATGTTCAGTTCTAACGGACGCGCTTCGTTGATATAA
This sequence comes from Psychroserpens sp. NJDZ02, assembly GCF_004843725.1. NCBI lineage: Bacteria > Pseudomonadati > Bacteroidota > Flavobacteriia > Flavobacteriales > Flavobacteriaceae > Psychroserpens > Psychroserpens sp. NJDZ02. The sequence goes on from NZ_CP039451.1 coordinate 2,380,309, forward strand.
TGTCCGCCAGCAAACGTGTTACAAATTTTAGCCACACAAGCATCAATACTTTTAAGCGCCCCAATTTCGTTTACACGAGAATAATTTCCTGGTTCAACACATAAAGTAATGAGTATTTTTGTGATTAACGGTAGGTTTTGTTTTCTAATATCGTCTCTAACATCTCTTGTAGAATAGGCCATTTCTAATAAATATAACTGAAGAATCTCTTGCTGTTCTGCGTTGTATAAATTGAAAAGTTCCTCGCGAGCATCATAAAACGTGCGAACTAAAAATTGATTTAAGGGATTTTTAATACTTTCTTTAATAAAACCATGAAGAAACCCCTTTAAGTTATCTTTAGTTTGAAAAACGTTTTTAATTAAAAATTCACCCGTCATTTGAAAATCCTTGTGATCAAAACGCATCACAGGAAGTTTTCCTTGTCGCTCTTCAATCAATAGGTCTGAAAAAATGGTATTATATGTTTCTGTTTGGTTTTTAATACCTGTTTCTGGATGACATTTATTAAACCAAAACGGAATACATTGCAGGGGTAGTGCTTCTGCCGTGTTCTCCGTGAAAATTAGTTTACCATAATCTTTAAAAGCTTCAGAATAAAAATTGCTTCCATCATCGGCAATTAACCAATCAATAAATCTTAAATAGCAAACATCTAACTGTTCTTGCGGTATACTTTTATCACGATTATTAAATAATAAAACATCGCCTGAATCCCATAACATTCTAGGACCTAATGCGGCAATTAACGGATAGAAACCTTCAGCCGTTTTTAAATTAAGTAATTCTAAACTTTTAACGTCTCCAAAAATCAAGCGTTCTTTTATCGCTTTATGTGCTTCATAAATAACTTCTAAGCTATTGTAATAATAAGCTGCTAAATCTGTGGTAAACCAAGGTAGCATTAAATCGTAAGCACCAGTAACATATACGCGACCTACAGGTAATATGTTATGAAATTCAGAGATAAATTTACGCCAGTCATTATCAAAAAAATATTCAATAAAATCGTTGTCTATTTTAAACGGAAATTTAGTTATTGTTTTATCTGAATGGACAACCGAATATGTTTCGTTTAAAATTTGGTGTCTAATGCAAAATTGAATTAGAAAATCTGAGCTCAACACATCACGAATATCAAAAATCCGATCCACTAAAAAACGAGCGATAGGAAGAGAGGCTTCCGATTCACTTTGTATTAGCATTTTTAAAACCTGAAATATTTGTGTTTTTAAATCTTCAGAAACGGCATCGGTTTGTAAATAACTTAAACTAAAATTTAAAAACTCGATGAGCTTATTCGTGCTTTTTTCATCAGGGAAAAAACCTTTTTTTAGTATTGGAAACCAAGACCCAACAAGCTCTAAACCTTCCTGTTCATTGGCATAAACCTTTGGGTGAAAATAGAGGTGTTGTGCTGTGTTTTCTGTGAACTCAGCTGTTACACCTTCGTGTTTACTGCTATTTAAAGCATTTCTAAAAACATCAGTATCTGTAGCGTCCATTAATTCTAAAACTTGAAGTAGTGCTTTCACTTCAGGTGGGGCTAAAGATTCTAACTTTAATTTGGGTACTATTTTTTCTTTAAAAATCGCAGACATGTGCTGGGGGTATTCAAATTTAATATTTTGCTTTTTAGAAAACACTTCTGTTTTAAGACCTATTAGTTGTTACTAAATCATTCTCATCTTCCATTTCGACTTGTTCTCCTAATAAACTTTTGATAAAGGTATTTAAACTGTCTGCTTCGATATAGCCAATGTCTTGGTCGGCACCAAAACGAATAACTTGACCTGAAGTACCCAAAGTGTTTGGAGCAAAATCTAATGCTAGAAAATTACCGTTTTCTAAATCAAAAAAGGGAATCCAATAAGGTGTTGTGTACATTTGTAAGGTTTTACCTTTGTTTGTGCTATATGTATCTAATAACTCGTCCTGTGTCCAGTTGTTATAAACATTTTTCCAACTTTTCCATTCTTTTACTATTTTTTCGGCACTCATAATTGGAAAGTTTTCAATCCCATTGTGTAACGATAAGTAATCTTTAATTAGCGAAGGGAATGGAAAGTTAGCTTCTTTCTCAAATTGATTATAAATAGCCTCATTGTTTTTTGGAGGACAAACGTTTAGTTGTTTAGAGTCTATTAGCTTTTTAAAGTTCTGGGAGAGCTCTTCAAAATTATTGTAGGCATTTAATTGAATGAATGGCTCTAGGAAATCTACTTTTTCTTTAGCTAATTTTTCAGCAATAAATTGATTGGGAATAAATTGAGTAATGAAGGCACCTGTATCGTTATAAATTAATCCTTCTGTAAGATTTGAAGTTGATTGACTGCTGTACAAATTCTCTGCAAAAGAATAGATTTTAGGCGTGATTTTATCTGCATCGTCTTCGTCAAGATCGATGTCATCAAACCATTCTTTAAAAATTGGAGTGTTTTCAATTTGTAAGGTTAAGATGTTTTTACCTTCCAAAAAGGCAATACCATAAAAATTGCTAGTAGATATGTTGTCAGGAGTAATGACTAATAGTTTGTAAACTTCTTGGTTTGAAAATTTTTGCACAGCTTTTAACAACGCATCTCTAAAAGCAAAACTATTTTTATAATGCTCGGGGGTTTCTAGTTTTGCAAGTGTGTCTATGGTGATTGGATCAAAATTAAAATCATTCCATTTCATCTCCTTTAAATTAGCTGTATATGCAGTAATATTTCTCATTTCCGATTTTTATTATTAGACTGCTAAGGTACTTGGCTATATCGGTCGGACTATCCCCGAAAACGATGATTTTATTTATTACAAGATATTTTTTAGCAAATAAATAACAATAACTGGCTTTTGCTTACATCAAGTTTTCTTTATAAATTGACGCATGGGACCATAGCTGGCATAAGTGGATTTGAAGCTAGGCATTATGCTTTTAAGTAAGTCTGAGAGAGAAAAATAAGGGTGTTGATCAAGACAGGTAATAACTAAATTTTTAGAGATTTTTAAATCCTGATGATGAATAGCGTCACAACTTAAAGCATAATTAAGCAATTTTGGGTCTAATGATTTGGCTCTAAATTCACCTTGAAATTCATTAGTTATATTGGCTTCATTCTCGTTGTTTTGTAACGTTACTGCAAGTGTATCAGACATTGGACCGTTTCCATGTCTAGTTTGATAACAACGCGTAACGTAAAAGATATCAACTTGTGTTGCATTGCTTAAATGTGTTTTTATAAGTTGAATAGCATTTTTAGAAGAGGTGTAGCTCCAAGTAGTGTGTGGATAAAATCCATGTTGGGTATCTAGTAAAATTCCCTGGCTGCCCTCAAAAATAAAATGCTCAAATGTTGTCGCTAATTCTGAAAGTGATGTTACACTATAAAACTTTTTAATATCTAAACAACTGTCGGTAAAATAGTTTTCGTTATACTCCTTTAGTTCATTTTGATAATACTCCTGTACCGATTTTGGCTGACTTTTTAGCTTTGTTTCGTAATAGGTCTTGATACTTTGTAAACGCTGTTTTAAAACCCATTCAAACTGTAAGTCGTTTGCGTACAAATAAACTTCATCTTTATTTCTAGCAATGGTTGTTCCAAAACCTAAACCACAGGAGCCGTGATTTTGTTGTTTTTCTATCGCTCTATTAAAAGCAATATCATAAAATGTAGTAATCATCGCTAAGGGATGAAAATATAATTTAGGCTGATAGGTTTTTAAGAAATCACCTTCGTCTAAAATAGCAGGCGGAAATAGGGTCGTATGTTCCGAGTAATACGTTGGAACTCCCAATAATGTTCCGGAACCAAAATTACTAAAGGTATGTGTTAGTTTATCTGTACTTACTGTGTGCCCAATTTGATGACCACCAGAAAATCGAATCACTACACTTTTTTCAGGATGTTGAGATGCCAGAAAGTCGGTAGTCAACCCTTTTCCAGCATCTCCAAATCCTAAGTCTATAACTATACTGCACTTTGGCATTTATAACATGTTTTCTACTTCTGTATTATCAGAAGACGTATTGGTGTTTGTTGTAGCGTTATATGGTTTGTGATTTTGAATGACTACATCTGCAATGCGTTTTGCTACGGTTTTAAAATCAGGAATTTCTATAAAATTATCACCTAAAAGTGCCTTCCAATTACCTTTTCTTCTGTCTTGCTTGGCATAATCATTATGCTCTAAATGTAAATGAAACACATTATATTTTTCTTGAGCTTCTTTTATTATCGCTTCTGAAGTAATGGTTTCTGCTTCATCAGCACAGGTATATCGTTTAATGATTTCTGCTGGAATCGTAGGAAAAACAGGCTCATCACCAATGGTGAATAAAAAGCCTTTTTGTTGTCTTTTTTCCCAACAATCAATAGCGGTATGACGTGCAGCAAACAAATGTGCCAAGTTATAACCTTCTTGATTGTTTCCGCCCCCGCCACTTTCTAAATAGACGCGTGTTAACCAACGGTCTAACAATTCGGCAGAAGACTCAAATTGTCCAACTTGTAAAGGTGCGCTGTCATAAATAAAATCTCCAATACCTAAAAATAAGACTTGTGGATCTTCAATCCCAGCTTCCATTAAAGAACCAATAAGGTCTGGTAGGGCTTCTTTTACAATATGTTCTGGCACAAAACCCATACTTCCAGTAACATCTAATGCTACAATAATAGATACAGTTTCAGGATGTTCTTCAGAATCTCTAGATTCTCTTACAACTGCTTTTACAGGATCCATTTCTGGGTCTATTTGTCTAGATGTAAATATTTCTTCTCTAGATTTGTTACTGTAATTTTTAGTTTTGCGTAATCGTTTATAAGCGTCGTTACTAAATCTTCCTCCTCCCATAATTATATGTCGTTTATGATTGCGCCAAATAAATGCGAGTAACGTTTTTTGGCTAATTCTAATTTAATTTCTAAGTTTCTAATTTTAACAGACATTTCTAAGTCTTTGATTACATAATTTTTTGCATCAAAATCTGAGGCTAAAACTAAACTGTTTGCGTCTGTCGGACTCATGTCTAACATGTTTTCTTGCTCGCGTTTTAGACGTCTTAATGACAACGCTAAATCTTCTGTTTCGCGCTTGTACATTAATTGTGCATCCTCTGCAATGGCATTGGCACGATCGTCTCTTATTTTTTCGTTATTACGCTTTAATGAATCTAAAAAAGCAGCACTTTTAACATTGTCTTCCATAAAAAAAAGTTTACAACAAAGTTAACCATTACAACTTGCTTTTTTAATCCCTGAAAAGGGTGATTTTACTTTTTATTTAAAAAAGTAACTTAACAACTATTTTTAGATGTCCTAATATCTCCGAAAAAGAAGACTTAATTTACTTGTTAAGTGATTATCTTTGGTGTTCTTAAAAAGGATTTATGACAACAATACACTTATCTTCAACGGGGTTTTTAATTAATTCAATTTCTATTACATTTCCCGTTTCGATACATACTTTAATATCTAGTTTAGATAATAATTTTAGAACATTTAAAGCGAAAAATAATTCTATTTTTACGTGGGATGATTTAGGGATTTTAGGGTATTCTGAAAATGGAGAATTTATAGATTCCCTAACTTTAGAATTCGAACCAGATGCTTACGATTTTAGTCCAAAACAAAAATTCTCCGGAACGTTTTATTTTAATGATGAAGAGATTACTAGTTATTATAAAAGCCATAAGTCGGAGCGGGTAGAGCTGTTTGAAGGTGATGATTGTGGAGCGTTGGTACAACATAATATTAGTGCCTGGTTTGATGTTAATGATACTATTATTAGTGCTATTGAAATAAGTAATTACGAACCATATCAACGTTCGGCAGGTATTGCGGAAGATAAGTACACTATAAAACAACTTGATGAAGAGCAAATCACGTTTACAGATTTAGGATTTAAACTGTCTATTATTGAGGAGTTAATGTATGTGAAGGAATTATTGCAACCTAAATTTGATATCTACGAATTTGCAAAGTGGTACAAAGACCGTAAAATAGATATTGATGAAGAAGGCTATGAGCCTATTGCTGAGGTTGTACAATATTTTAAAGATTTACCAATACCTAAAAGATTCGCTTCGGAAATTACAGAAATCTATCAAGATGGAGGGAACGATATTTATATGAATTTGGCACCTTTTTCTGGTGGTAGTGAATCCGATTGGGATATTGAACTTAGTGCTGATGCTAAACAGTTTCCTAATTTAAAAAAAGTAACACTATGTTATGCCAAAGAGCATGTTTATAACGAATTTTTAGCAATGGGTATAAATGCAGAATGGCTATAATCACTTAAGCTTATATCTGTAAATAATTATTGATACTTAAAAAGAACATTTAAAATTATAAAAAGTACGCTAATTACTGTGTGCTTTTTTTTATGCTTAAAACTTAAAAGCTATTTCAGTATTTATTGATATCACTGATTTCAGTGATAGGGAGGGCCTACATTAATCCTAATTTTGTCATGTAACAATAACAATAATATTATGGGATTAACAATTTCAAGTGGAATTTTAGTAGACTTTATAGAGAACGAACCAGAAGGATATCAAGCCTATAAAAATATTTTTGAAAATATAAATGTGATATTGGCTTCTAATAATTTAGAGCTGCATCAAGAGCCTGATGTTCTAGAAAAAGCACCTTTACATGTTGGTGGTTTTTCTTATAGTTTTTTACATCATTTAAGACGTTTTTTAGCCCATACTTGGGAAAACGAAGATAATGATGCTTGGTCGCCTTCGCCTTTTTCTGCTGAAGAAGATCCAACAGAAGATGCTATTTTGGAGGATCATTATTCTTATATGTCTAGCCATTTATTAACGCATTCTGATTCTGAAGGTTTCTATCTTCCTGTAGAGTTGCCAGAAGTGCTTTTTAGTACTGATGAAGCACCTGTTCCTGGAGCAATGATAGGATCGTCTTATAATCTTTTAAAAGAATTGAAAGATGTGACAACGTATTTAGGTATCAAATTAGACGAAAATGATACCATTACAAATTTATCAGAATTAAATACAATTATTGAGAATGAGGGGCCTTTTTGGATTGAAATATTAGTTTGTGTTACGCTTATAGAAGCTGCAAAATATAGTATTACAAATAAAACAGCTCTTATTTTTAATTAGACAGAAATCTCCTAATTGTAAATTTTACAATAAGCAATTAATCAATTATAATTTTTAATAAAACGTATTCACATTGAAAACACTTCAGCCTTATTTTATCCTATTACTCGTAATGCTTTCATCTTGCAGTCAAAAAAGCTACACAGCACTTTATAGTGAAGATTCTATTTTATTAGGAGATGAGATTAAGTATCATTTATCTAAAAATCTTTTAAAATTAGAGATTGTGTACACTGTAAATGAACCAAGAGTACAAAAAAATGGTCAAGATCAACCATTAGAATTAAAAGAGACTCAGGTAACTATAGAGGATCCTATTAAAATAACCAAGCTTTTAGTAGCGGATAAGTCTCAAACATTTTTTATTAAAGGGAAGCAATTATCGGATGATGCTTTCGTAAATATTGGAGACAAAGCAAAGGATGTTATTATTAAAGATAGCGTCACTATTTCTTCTGGAAAGATAGAGGCTGTTAATAAGTTGCAATTAGCCTTTTTAACGGACTCTAATATTGAAGTAGGAGCTTATAATTCTGTGTTAGAAATAAAGAATAATATTTCGAAAATTAAAACTAAAGATGAGGCTGAATTCACATTAAACTTACTGAATTTGTACAAAGACCAATCAACTCGGACCAGTAAAGATTTTAAACCATATATTAAAAAATCTAAAATAAAATATACGGTGATTATTGATCCAGCTCAACTTTATTCTAATCCTGGAAATTGGTCTAAGCTTAAGGGAGATAAAATCAGCCATACTATTGCTCCTAAACATCTTTTTAAAGATAAAGAGGTTTTGAGTGATGTTATAACGATAGAAGTTCAAAAACCAGAAACAGCGTCATTCTCAGAATTAATTAATCAAAAGTCTTCAGAAGGTATTGTTTACCGAAGCCCTGCTTCAGGAAAGGTAACAGTTTCATTAAATAAACAGACGCTTGTAAAGGATTCGTTAGCAATAGCTCAATTAGGAACTGTTAAAATAATTGCTGTAAAAGATTTAAAAAGTCAAGCAAATTCATCTGTTCTATTATTCAAATCAAAAGGAGAAAATAGTTTGCAATTTAAAAATGATAAACTTTTTAAACTTCATAATACAGCAGAACATTTTGACGCCAATGAAACTGTAGAAGCATCACAAAAAATGCTTAGACGTGAATATGAAAATAAAATAGAAAATATTGATTTACTAATCTTAAAACTTCAAGAATTAGAAAAAGAACTTTAAGTAATTCTTCTAAATTATAAAATTACTAAAAAGCGATACATAAAAAAGACGTCTATTTTAAAACCTATTATGTTAGCCTCTATAACAGTAGAAAATGAAAACTATTCAAAATAATTTATAGACTTATGTAAGCAGGGAGTTTAACCAGAGGTGTTTGTATATTTTGAATGGCCTAAAGACCAGTCTGGTGATTATCGTTTTGCAATACAGATTAAGTTTTAGTCAAAAGATTTAATTGAGGTATTTTATAATGAAGATGGTATGTTCGGGTAAAAAAACGAAAAAATGACAGTAGAAGACCTTAAAAATAAAATAGTTAAACCTGTTACCAAATTTAGTGCAGGTGGTTTTAGACCCAAAAATACGATTGAGGAAAGTTGGATAGGGCGTGTTTTTGCTTATAATGAAGACGAAGAGATTCCGAAAGATAAAAACGGAGATTTAATGTTTCCTTTGGCGCAATTTTATCTTCCTAATTTGCCTTATGTTCACCCACGTATTAGCAACACAAAACTAATAACTGTTTTTATTTCGGCAGACTTACCAGACTGTTTTGAACCAATGGGAGAGAATTGGGTGATAAGAGAATATGAAAATTTAGATACTATCAAAATTAAAAAATTAGAAAACCCTAATTCATTTTTAAAAGCATTTCCGCTACAGGCAGAATTAGACGAAAATGATTTTCCCTTATGGGATGGTGGTGGTTTATCTATGGAAGATGAAGCAGAAGTTTTAAGGTTCGAAAATGAAGGCATTATTGAAGATTATTTTGATATCACCGAACATATATATGACCATAAAATAGGTGGTTATCCCTCGTTTTGTCAATCAGGAATTGGTAATTCTGATGGGTTTGGAGAAGGCTTTGAGTTTGTTTTTCAGATTTCATCAGATGAGAAGGCAAATTTTAACGTGATAGATAATGGTAGTTTAATGTTTGCTAAAAATAGTGACACTAACCAATGGAGCGTTTATTACGATTTTTATTAATAACATAAATTGTGAAATGAAAAATGAAAAAATAGAACAAGCTTATCAAAGTACGTTTTCAGGATTAACCATGTATTATAGAGATTGCGAACTTACAGAACATTTAATTTCTGCCTATAAAATAGACCAAATTATACAAGAAAGAGGGTTTGCAGACGTGTCTAACCGTGCAGAAGGTTTAAGTAAAAATGTTAGGTTTGCCATTGCTTCAAATGCAGCATCAAATTTAGGCGAAATAAATCCTGATGTTGCAAAATATGGATTTCATATAATTACTTCTGGTGCTTATTTTAAGGTGTTAGATATTTATAAAATCGGTAATAAAACACAAATTATGCTTATGCATTTTAATGAAAACTATTTAGACGTTTTCAATACAACAAAATCCAATATAGAAGATAAAATAGTATTGGTAGGTAGAAAAAGTTTAGAGATTAAAATCAAAATGCAACCCAATGCAATCTTAAATAACGAAGAATGGACAGAACGCACAAAATCCCCAATAGGAATGACTGATTCTGGCACTTTTTTTCAAATAAAATAAATTAAAAAAACATTTAAATCAAGTTATGAAAGAAGAAAATAAAACTGTTTTTTATGCAGAGCAAAACAAAAAGATGGAAGAGGCCTATGTTAAAGCACAGGCAACATTTAATTACTTCTGGCGTGAAGTATATTGGGAAAGTAAAAGAGTTGTTCCTGCACACGATTTAGCTTTAGTGAAAATTCCTTTTCAGCAGGTCGTTGAAGGCCGAGAAACGCCATTGGTAGAGCATATGTGGATTAGCGACATTGATTTTGATGGAGAATTAATTACAGGCGTTTTAAAAAACTCACCAAATAAATTAACTAATGTTGCGGAAGGCGATACTATTACCAGAAAACTATCAGAAATATCAGATTGGATGTTATCTATAGACCGTAAAACTTACGGCGGATATACTATTCAAGTACTACGCTCGGGTATGACAGAGGAAGCAAGAAAGCAACACGATAATGCTTGGGGATTAGATTTTGGAGACCCTAATAATATTCTAGTGGCTTATCAGCAGGAAGAAAATGAAGAAAACCTTATTGAGCACCCAATGAGCAAAGCTATGGAAGAGCCAGCTAGGGATTACTTTACCGGGAATTTAGATGTTGTAAAAGCTGCAGATGAAAATGGAGTAACCAGATTACATAGCGAAACTATTGCGGGAAACAAAACCGCTGTCGATATTTTATTAGAACTAGGTGCAGATAAAAATGCTAAAACCAATACAGGGAAAACAGCTTTAGATTTTGCTATAGCTTTAAATTGGTCACACCTTATACCTGTTTTACAATAATGTAACTTACCATTTTTAAAATGAAAACAAAATTCACATCCATTTTTATAGGGGTTTTATCCATTATTGCACTTTCTTGGTTGTTTTTTAAGCATCAGGAAGATGCAAGTCTGGATTTAATTTTTGATAAAAAAATTATTGATGGAGACCTTGTTTTTCGTTCTGTTAATACAGGGGATTCCGACGTAGCACATTATAATGAATTTGGAATTATCGAAAAATCCTTAGGTAAACTTTATGTTTGGGATAACCAAAATACAATGAAAAGAAGTTTTCAAGACTGGGTAAAGGAAGGAAACGGAGGGCATATTAAAGTTTATAGTATGAAATCGTTAGATTTTGATATCAATAAGCAAGAACTGAAAGATGGGACATATAATCATGTAATGAATTCTGATGCTTTAGTGTTTATAACTGAAAATAAGCAAGTCGAAAACTAAAAAAAAGATGAAATGAATACGATAGCAGAGACATACATTTCAGGACTTAAAAAAGCCTATTACAATGCTAAAGCCAAAGACATCTGGGATCATTTTGAAAACATAAAACACGGTGCATCTCAAGAAGATTTAGATCAACTTAAAGCCGATTGTTCTTCTATTCCTAAGGCATTAATTGATTTATTACAGTATGTAGATGGCACGTATTGGAGAACTTATGGCGACGAAGATATTGCTTTCACCTTATTGGGTTCTGATTTATCTAAATGTCGATATTACTTATTATCGTCTCAGCAAATTTTAAAAAATCAAGGTGATGCACCATATAATTTTCAAGATTATTTATATGGAGAATATGATGTAGTAGACATAGATGAAAAAATATTAAAACATGCAAAGGACCTTAATTGGCTTCATTTTTCAGATTGTACAAATAACGGCGGAACGTCTCAACTTTACATAGATTATAGTCCTTCTGAAAAAGGAAAAATAGGTCAAGTAGTGAGATTTCTTCATGACCCAAATGAGTTTGAAGTCATTGCAGATAGTTTTGACGACTATTTGCAAATGTTAATAGATTACGAATTCAATTTTATACGTGAAGATAATTTAGATTAGTACTATCTTTAAATGGTAAACTAAATTTAATTAAAATTAATATGGATAAAGAGACTTACAAAAATAAATTTACAGAAGATGATGCTGTTGGATGGAAATCAATAGATGAAGCCTTAGAGAAAATTTATGGAGATTCTGAGCCTAAACATTATGGTCCTTTATGTGGTATTCATTATAGTGCAGGAGGAGAAGATCCAATAGATGGTGCTAGTATTTATAACTCTAAGGCACAAGAGTCTCATAAACATGTGGTTAGTTATGGAATGTCAGAGTTGTATTATAATGAAGATAAAGCAGGTGGCGAATTTAGTAAATGGGGTTTAGAATTTACTTTCAGGCTTAAAACAAGTGTAAACAATAAAGACGAACCGACATGGATTATTCAGGTCATGAATAATTTAGCGCGGTATATGTATAAAAGTGGAAATTGGTTTGAAGAGAATCATTTTATTCCAGCAAACGGACCTATTAAATTAAATACTGATACTAAACTTGTCGGTTTTGTTTTTGCAGTTGATCCAGAGTTAGGAAAAGTACAAACACCACATGGGGAAGTTACGTTTTTACAATTGGTAGGTATTACAGCAGATGAACTAAAAAGATTAAAGGATGCCCCAAGTACAACGGAAGTTGAAAAGTTAATTAATGAGTTGAAAAAAGAAAACCCGTTATTAATAACAGATTTAGATAGAGAATAATTTCAAGTTAAAAAATAGATATAACCTATTTAAACCGTATTAAATGGATTTAGTAATACCGTTGGTACAAAGTGAAAACTTTTAAAAAGGGGCAATCCATATTGGATATGAAAAAAATAGTAATCTCGCTTACCATATTTCTTGTTGTTTTAATAACGTATTCTATTATTCATTATACCAATCGAGAAAATTTTAAAGTAGATGAAAGTCATGTTTCTCAGTCTTTAGATGGTAGTTTAGTGCTATATATGGAATCTGCAAATGTTGATGATAATGCTTATTGCAAAATTTTCCTTTTTGATACAAAAGTGTATCCAAATTTAAAGGAAGAAGGGACGTTTCCATCAAAATTGCAGAAAAACAATCCGAAGGCATTATTCTATATTCCTTTAAAATTTTATGCTCGAATTACAACTTTTAAATGGCATGAGAAAAACAACACAGTCAGTATTAATCAACCGGCTGTAAATGATGTGAAAGCTTTAAACTACGAAATTGATTTGAACAATTTTAGCTTTTACGAAACGAAAGAATAAACGTATTTAGATAAGACGTTTAAGTGGACGCTTAGGTGAGTTTTTCATAAATAAATAGTAATAATTCTAATAGAATAATAACAATATGGATTTAGAAAATGCCATCATAAAAATTCAAAACTTCGATGTCAATGATGATATGGAAGCTTATGAAATGAGTGAGTTTTTTGATGCTATTGGCGACGAATTAACTGATGTGGAAACGTTTACAAGTTCTCAAAAGCAACAATTGATTCAGGTGCTTTTTGATTTTCTAAAACGTCAAGATCCAGAGTTAGAAGAAAACTTTTCTTTCATCCATTTTATAGAACATGTAGACAAGCCAGACTACAAGATTTATAATGCTGAGTTGCTAAAATTCAATACAGAAAACGGAACTACTACGGCTACCCTTTTATTGAATCGGTTTATCAATGGTTTAAAAGAACAGAAACGTAAAAAATATATCGATTTATTAAAAGCGATTTCTGAGAATAGAAATTATACCGATTTTGTTAGAGTTGAAGCATTGAGTTATTACGAACATCAAACTGAAAAAGGATAAACATGGAAAACGCACTTTCTAAAACTAAAAATATTTTAATTGATTTAAGTACTTCCGAAGCTGTTTCAGAAGCATTACAATACGTGTTAACTCATTTTAATGGTGTTGTGGTAAAGCGTTATTCTGATATTACCACTACCGAAAAATCAATCCAAATTTTTGCACTGGGAGATATAAGTTTGTTAGACGCTAAATCTGAAGATGTTTTCATTATCAAAGAATTTTCTTCTAATTACGAAGACCTTACAACGCCAAACTTAAAAGTGATAAGTGAAGGTCAAGTTCCAATAAATGTATACAATGCAGGTGTATTTTATCGTCAGTTTTTTGAAGGCGATAATTACTTTTCAAAAATAGAAAAAGAACATCAATTTCAAAATTTAACCGAGTCTACCAAACAATCTGTAGCCTTAAGAAAGGGCATTTATCTAAGTGAAATCACAAAAGAAAAATCGACTAAAAACGAAGAACAACTTCATTTTAAATTATTAAGATGTTCTACCAACTTAACAGGACCAACAGATAATTTTAGACCAACAGATACGCATATAGTTAATAAAATTAACGCAGCAGTAAAATTTGATTTTGAAAAAGACACCGAATTAAACCATGTATTAGCTCAGATTTACCAGAATAAAAAGAAAGATAAAGACCATCCAAAAGATGTAAAAGCCAAGATTAAAGCGCATTCTGACAAAACTAAAGATATGCCAAAGGAAGGTTTAATTGCCTTTTGTACTTTTTATGATAATACTAATTTGGATAAGTTGAGCCCTTCTAAAACTAATAAGTTCGATAGAATTTATGGTAAATCTAGCGGATTAAGCAGATTGCTTTTTAAATTAAAATCCTCTGTAAACGATGCTACTTTAGTTGAAGAATTCTCGGTGACTTTGTACCCAAATTCTGTGTTTTTAATTCCGTTGTCTACCAACAGGTTATACACGCACGAGATAAGACCATCTGTTTTAGATATCGATTTAATTCCGATTAGAATGGGCTATGTCATTCGTTGTTCTAATCTAGAAGCTGTTTACACAAACGATCAAACCTATATTGAAAATGAAGGTGAACTGATTAAATTAGAACCAATGGTTACCGAAAACCTAGAAGATTTAAGAACGTCTTATTACCAAGAAAACAAGACCGTAAAACGTGTAGATTATGGTAAAGTGCACTTTAGTATGAATACTGGAGATTATAAAAAACCAATCTATTAATTTGAAAGTATAATCTTATGAGTAATCAGCCATTTTATAAAACAACACTTCCTTTAGAAAGTACGCTTTTTAAAGATTTATCCGAAGAAATTACTTTTGAAACTCTTGGCAAAGGTCGTGCTGGTAATACTATTACGAAGTCTATTAATGATGGTATTCCGATTGTAAGAACAACAACACAGTTTACTATTCCTGCGCATTATTTTACTGTAAATCATCTTGATATTTTAAATTATCTTGATCATATTTTAACAGCGGAAAAGCAACCAAAAACAGCTTTTAACTGTGGACTTATTGAAATGTATGACGAGAATTATACAAAAATGGGCTATCATTCAGATCAAAATTTAGATCTAGAGCCAGATACTTATATTGGTTTGTTTTCGTGTTATAAACACCCAGAAAAGTTAACAGATACAATCACTCGTATTCTTAGAATTAAAGATAAATCTACCGAAGAAGAGTTTGATATTGGCCTAACTCATAATTCTTTAGTTTTATTTTCTGTTGAAACTAATGCTAAATATTCACATAAAATAATTCTAGAACATCCTGATAGAAACGCCTTAAAATTAGCTGATAATAAATGGTTGGGCATCACATTTAGAACGTCTAAAACTTTAGTGAACTTCAATAATGATATTCCTTATTTTGAAGATGGAACATTAATGGAATTAGCCAATGAAGCACAAGAAAAAGAATTTTACAAATTGAGAGGTGAAGAAAATAGAAGTTTAAATTTCACTTATCCGCCTTTAAAATATACACTTAGTAAAGCTGATTTAATGTTGCCTTTAAAGGCAGAACAGTAATTACAAAAAAAATAAGAATTATGAAACTTGCTTTTGATACTTATTATTATTACGACGGAAAAGCTAAAACCATTGCGGTAAGCTTTAATGATTGGGAAGATGACGAACCAATACAAATTTACACAGATATTATAGAAGGTGTTGCCGAATATGAACCTGGTTCTTTTTACAAAAGAGAATTGCCATGTATTTTAAGTCTACTTAAACAAGTGAATCTAGAAGAAATAGACTTAATTATCGTTGATGGTTACGTTATTTTAGAAGAAAAACACTTAGGCTTAGGTGGTTATCTATACAAAGCTTTAGGCCATAAAATTCCGGTTGTTGGTATTGCTAAATCTGAGTTTGTGTCTAAAACTTCTGTATTTAAAGAGGTCTTTCGAGGTGAAAGCAAAAAACCATTGTATGTAACGGCTATTGGTACGGATAAGGATGAGGTTTGTAATGCCATAGAACGTATGCACGGTAAATACCGAATGCCAACATTACTGCAAATTGTAGATACTAAGACCAAAGAAAATACTAAGAATTAATTATTAAAAATTACAACTATGAACGGCCATTTAATTATAACATCTGTAGACGAACTAAAACCGATGTTTAGAAAAAATTATAGAGAATTTATTGCAGAAAAACCAAGGACTGTTATTTTTGAGGAAGAGGAATTTAAGTTATATAATTTTGAAAAGATGATGGAGCTTACCAACATAGATGGAATGGAAGTCAGTAAGATTTACGCATTAAACCCGTATGTTAAAACATTAAGTGAATTTATTAATCCTATATTTAATGATTTAAATGGGTACAAGTGGAGTCTAGAAAAATTAGCTTTAGGTAAGGCTATTGGTGCTAATTCTGAAGGTGATTTATTGTTTTTCGGATCTTATGATAACACTAAAGTACACTTGTTTCGTCACGATGATGGTAGTATAATGAGAACTAAATTAACCTTATTCGAAATTATTAAACAATTTTCTGAGTAAATTTTATTAGCTCATCTTAAATAATAAAAAAGCCCAATTATACATTTATAATTGGGCTTTTTTTATGTGTTATAACTTGGCAAATTAGTCAGTAGTGCTATGGTTAGTATGTTACATTGTTTTTACTGAACCAGAACACACGTTTCCTTCTTCGATGCCATTTATCCAGACATTTAATTTTTTGATCCGCTCTTCAGTCAATTCTTTCAAAAAGAAGGACACACACATTGGGTAAACACTTCCATAAACGATTTGTTTATTTTCCGCTGGAAACTTCATCTCTAATTCCGCATCTCTATAAGACACCCAAATTCTTTGTGTTTTTTTTAATCGATCAATAAAAAGCGTGTCAGATTTATATGCAGTCAATATGTTTTGATAAACGTTATTTAGTTCAATGTCTGCTTTTTTATAGTCATTGTTTGCTTCTTTGTTCATTTCAGATTGTGACTGTGAAAAACAAGTTAAATTAAAGGTCAGAAATAATATGATTACTATGCGGTTCATCTTTTTAGTGTTTTGTTTTTTAGTTATTAGACAAATAAGGAAAAATCGTATTTAACTTATTTGCTAAACTATTTAGTTTTTAACTAAATCAAAAGCTCTTTTGATTGCCTAAATATATTAAAATTTGTGATTAACAGACCGCTTTAATGTTTGCTAAATAGGTTGTGACTTGCTATTCTTTTTATTACCAGAATTATTCAGTATATCTTAAAAACAAATGATTTTTATCTTTAATGATTTCTGCTAATTTATCAAATTCTGATTCCGTTGTATTATACAGTTTAGCCAAATCAGCAATTAATTCTGTTACTTTATTTTCTTCTAATTTTTCATTTTTAATAAATCCTAAAAATGAAGCACCTATGCCAAAAAGTTCAAAATTGTATTTTTCAAATAGGTGTTTGGATAAAGCGTAATTTTCAAAAGGACTTAAATCTGCACTAAAGTATCCATTCGGAAATCCGGTAAGTCCTTCGTATGGTTTTTCTACGGGAAGGATTTTTAGGATGACCTGTTGGTCTAAAAATGCTAATGGGGAGTCATTCATGTTTTCTAAATCTAAAACATCGTCTTCAGAATTGTCTATATTTCTTTCACAAACCGTTTTAAAATCAATCCCTTTTGTGCGTTTTAAAAAAAATTTCTCGGATAATGAAATATTCCGATGGTGTAGAAAGATGTCCCAAATGCTCGTTATCTTCATCATAACAAGCTTTGTCAAGTCCAGATAAATCATAGCCATCTGTATCTAGCAGAGAATTCCAATCACATGCATGCCCACTGGTATATTCGGCTTGACCTAAATCATCAAGGGTTAATATTATGGTTTTGTCTGGATTATCTTGTTTATAATTTTGGTAAACCTCCATAAGTTCTTCGTACGAATTTATATTTTCGATTAAGAAACTGTCAAATAACATTTCCTGATAAGGCTCACGAGTTTTTATTAATTTTTCTATTTTCATAAGTTTTGTTTTAAATAGTAAATCTTATTAGAAGTTACGCAATAGCTTCTTTGCTAAACTCTTTTTTTAATTCAGTGTAACCTGGCGTTATTAAATGGTGATATTTAAGTGCTTACAGTTTTAGTTTTCTACAATATTCAGGAACCACATTTTTAAATTTACAACCACCAATGCATAAATAATTTAGTTTGGGTAAATCTTTGTTGATTTTTTAGTCTTTATAAAAAACGATAAGATTTTCGAGTTAAAATCGTGAAGTCTATGATTTATTGACAATAAAATAGTTGTCATATAAATGAGAGAATCCGTAAGTTTTGATTCTACTTTTAAACAGCAATAGCATTGACAGCTCCCATGTTTTTAAGAATAATTGGTACAAATAAAGCAAATTTAGCATTAAATTCTTGTTGCGTTTTTGATGTATTTAGATTAATGCCCATTGCCGTCCATGTGGTGTATAAAGCATTTTCGGTATCATGATCATTAGTGTCAACATTTAATGCTTTAATTAAGTTGAAATTTTCATCATGATTATAAAACCCTGTGTCTTTAACGATTTCAAAAACAAGTTCAAAGATACTTTGTGTCTCCATGAGTTCACTGATTTTAAGTTCGGATTTTTCTAAAGTGCTTATGGCTTCAAAGACATCAGTCATTAAGTTTTCAACTCTTCTATTTGTGCTAAGGTCTAAATATTTCAAATCTTGTGGTTTTTAAATTGGTAAAACTCTTTATTGTTAGTTTTAAATAACTAACAATAAAGAATTGTGTAAGTGTCAATAATTTGTTAGACTTATAATGGAATATGTCCTACAATTGCTCCGTTTTTTACTGAATATACAAGGTCTGCTATGCGCTCGTTAGAATTTTCATCATCATTCCAGTTGTATTTGTGTAAGTAAGCAAACTTATCTTTGGTGTCTTTGTCTGCATGTTGTGAAATAATCATTAACTCTCCATATACAGATGTAGATACAAATAATTCTTCCGATTCTAGCATAGCATGAGCTTTGCTCATTTCTACTTTGCTAAAAACGCGTTCACTAGCAAAATAAGAGTCAATTGCAATAAGTGCTTTATTGTTTATCGCTTCAGCGTATTCTAAAGTAGATTCTAGATTGTCTAAGTTTTGATAAGCATCATCAAGTAATTTTGTTCCGTCGTAAATTTCTAAATCGGCCATAGTTAAATACACAAATCCATCTGGTGTATCTATCCCATAAACAGCGACTATTTTAGACGGATCGTTTTCATTATCGCCTTTTACTGCAGTAGTTTGTAAAATCTCACCATCTAACCCTTCCCAAGTTCCTGCTTTTACAATAGGATAAACTTTGTATTCTCCTTGACTTGCTTTTTCAACGATAGCGTTAATTTCAGCTAAATTATCTTTTCTATTAAGTGTATTAATCTTCATCTTGTTTTTTTTCTTTACGACAAAATTAAAGAAGGATACAAGTTTTCTAATCACTGTATTCAGCCATTTCAGGATTTAGTAGTTTATGTCACGAGACCATTTTTTTTAGTTTAATGCATAAAAAAAAGTATTTATTTTTTATAAATACCTTTTGTTATTGAAGCCTAATACAATTAATCATTTTTATGGTTTTTATTGTATCGTCGGCATGTCTACCATAACTTTTCCATTCACATTTATTGATAGAAATACATAACATAAAAAGAAAAATAATGGAAATAAACAGTAAAATGGAATACAGAATTCTTCTTTTTATTTATAGTTAATTATGGGGGTATTAAGCAGGGTTAGCGTGTTTTTTTTATTTAAAGTTTGGAGAATTAAGTATAAAGCGGAGATATACAATGGTCTTTTTTTATGTTTGGCGTGATATCATCTAACGCTATATGCCCTGTAATGTGTCCTTCTTTTACAGTAAAAAGAATATTGGCTATAGGTGCGTTTCCAGAACTATCATCACTCCAGATAGCGCTGTGCATGTCTAAAAACACACCCAATAATGCTTCATTTGTGTCTCTTGAAATTATTATCATAGAAGAGCGCCTTGCGATAGAAACTAATAAATCGTCTGCTCCTAGCATAGCGTGTGCTTTTAACATATGAGAATGAGAAAGGATTTTTTCACTGGAAAAGTCGTTCCCGCTAGCGATTAGTCCTTTGTTTTGTAACATTTCAGAATATCTAAATTCCGTTTGATAATTTTCTAAATTTTTAAAAACCTCGTTTGTCATTTGTTTTTGATCCATACTTTTTAAATGCTTTTGCGTTAGATACACAAAGCTATCAGGCGTATTTATACCGTAACCAATAACCACTTTTCGTCTAGCTTCCGTATTTATTAAATTAGAATTTATTGCTCCTGTCTTAAGTCCAACCCAATATCCTGGTTTTAAAATAGGATAGATGTTGTGATTGCTATTTTTAGTTTGTTCAATTATGTTTTCCTGAGATTTTTCTTTTCCGTAAAGTATATTACTCATACTGTTGTGTTTTTTATTTAGTACTACAAAATTAAAGAAGCCTATAACTTTATTTATCACGGGATTCTGCTATTTCAATATTTAAGGAATTAGCTGTGACGCTTAACAATAGAGAGTTAGAGCCATAAAAAAAAAAGACATTCTTTAGAATAAGAATGTCTTGAGTAATTTTAAAACATGTTATAAACACCGGTAATGATGTCTTTATTTAACTTGAATTATAATGGGATATGTCCTACGATATTACCATCTTTTACTATAAAAAGAGAATTGGTAATAGGTGCATTACCAAAGCTGTCATCCTCCCAAGTATAGTTGTGTAAGTAAACAAATTTATTCATTGTTTCTTCATCTGCTTCTCTTGAAATAATGGTCATGCAGGTTCTTCTTGGGATAGATACGAGCAATTCTTCAGCGTCTAACATGGCATGTGCTTTTTGCATATGTGTTTTAGAAAGAATTGTTTCGCTTGAAAAGTCATTCCCGTTAGCACCAACTGCCTTATTATCTAAGGATGCAACAAGTTCTAATCCTGTTTCGCAGTTTTCTAAATTTTGAAAGGCTTGTTGTGTAATTTGTTTAGGATCCATAGTTTCTAGATGTTTTTTAGTTAAAAACACAAAGTTGTCTGGTGTATCCATACCATATGCAATGACTACTTCCGCTCCATTTTCTGCAGGTATTAAAGTAGCACTTAAAGCTCCTGCTTTTAATCCAACCCAATCGCCTGGTTTTAAAATAGGAT
Source organism: Psychroserpens sp. NJDZ02 (assembly GCF_004843725.1). NCBI lineage: Bacteria > Pseudomonadati > Bacteroidota > Flavobacteriia > Flavobacteriales > Flavobacteriaceae > Psychroserpens > Psychroserpens sp. NJDZ02. Next base: position 2,401,509 of record NZ_CP039451.1, read on the forward strand.
ATATTTTTTGATCACTATTTTTTGTTTGTTCTATGATTTTCTCTATTGCTTCTTGAGATTTTTCGTTTCCTGACACTGTATCGCTCATAATGTTGTGTGTTTTATTATTTGATACAAAATTAGAGAAGCTTATACTTTTTTTAATCATGGTATTCAGCTATTTCTGTATTTAGTGGTTTTTAGAATAGTGTTACTTTAGGGTGTTTTAATCCATAAAAAAAAAGGTATTTACAATAGTGTAAATACCTTTTTTAAATTTAGGGAAGTATGGCGGGGGTTTAGTTTACTTTATAAATTAATTTCATTGTAATAGAAGCCGTTTTTTCTCTAGAACTTGTATTAAACGTTCCGCCCCAAGAATAATCTTCACCAGAGTTTTGACCAGTAATTTGAAAAATTCCCATTTTAGCAGATTCTAAATCACTTAAATTTCCTCCAGAAAATTTAGCAATATTTTCGGCACGTAATCTAGCATCTTCTGTGGCTTTAGAAATCATTTCTATTTTAAGATCGGCAAGTTTTGTGTAATAATATCTTGGAGCTTGAGAGTAAAATTGAACACCTTGATTTAATAATTCGGTGATTTCTCTTGAGACTTTTTCTATTTTATCGACCTCTTTAGATTCTATTTGTACAGATTGGGTCAGTTCAAAACCAACAAATTCTTGACCAGCATATTCTCCAGTAAGCGTGTATAATTGTTTTGACTTTTCATTTGTTTTAACAGCGCTGTAAATTAATTCTTCCGGCTTAATTCCTTTTTTAGATAAGTAGCTATTTATGGTGGATTTTTTTTCTTCTAAGGTTAAGTAAGCTTGTTTTAAATCGGCATTTTCCGCACTAAAACTCCCTTCCCAAACAATTAAATCTGAAGAAAAATCTGTTTTACCTAATCCGGTAACTTGAACTTCTCCTTCTTTTTTATTTCTATCTGTGTATGCCTTTCCTAAGAAAATTGAGGATGTAACTATGGCTATTGCAAAAATGATTGCGTTTGTGTTTTGTTTCATAATTTATGTTATTTATAGTTTTTATTTATTTTGAATGGCTAAAGCCTTATTTAGTATTAATGTTTGAAGTTGAATTGTTTTATTTATGAATAGAAATGTGCCACGCCCAGAAAGTTGTTTCGTAAAAAGACTATGATCATCGCCATAAGAAACACCTGAATTAACATCGAATGTGAACGCAGCATTTTTAAAAGTGAAAGTTTTATTAATACGATCTACAAAAATATGTGTTGGTTTTAATTTTACATCCCAATAGGAGGGAGCTTCATTACCAAAATCTAGATTGGCTAATAAATTTCCCCAAATTTTATTATGATTAGAAATTTGTTCTGCTAACTGAAGTTGTATGGTTTTGATTGTCATGAATTATAAATCTACCAATACGTGCCCACTAAAAAGGTCATTCTTATAAAAGCAATGACACTGTCTTGAGTTACTTCTAGTGGTGCTTTTAAGTCTGTTACTTCATCGTCGTCTACAAAAACAACGAATAATCCGTCTTTAAAAGCTAATAATACATTTTCGATTGCTTTTTCTAAATTCGCTAAATCCGTATTGGCTAACTCACCAAATTCTACTTTTCCGCTTTGGGCTTTTTCTTGAATTTCGGCTGGACTTAAAAATCCAACGACATTAACTTCTGTTCGTTTTTTATTAAAAGCTTCTACTTGATTTTTAACACAACCAATTAGTAAATCTTCCAAGTTTTTAGGGGTTTCTTCTAGTGTAAAAGGGACTTGTTTTACCTTTTTTTTGCCAAGTCTTTTTAGTTGTAATGTAAGTTCCATTTGAATACGGATGTTTTTTGCGTTAGGGATTGACGTGGAAAGCCCACAGTGCGATAGCACGCGGACTTGCAACAGAAAGCCCGACCTCGCCTAAGCGAGGTAACGCCCTTGTTATACCAAATAAACATCAAAATGATCGATTAAATTCGTTTCTTTTTCCTTAATATTTTAATATAAAATAGAACCATAACTAAGGCTATGATTAGATTTTCTATTTCATATTAAGAAAAAGTAATTCAAATTTCTCATCAATCATTTTAAAATTCATTTGTTCTTATTTTTTAATTAGCTATTGATCTGTGCTAAAATTGTTGGATCTTGAATTTTGTTGTCTTCTGAAAGTAATTTCATTTTAGAAATAATTTCTGCCGATTTTGGATCGTCGTCTACAAATGGTAAAAACATACGTCCACGATGCTGACTATGCACCGGAATTATAGATAAGGCGAGTCCGTTTTTACTGACTTGACCACTTCCTAAATGAATGCTATACTCACCAAAGGTTCCTTTTATAAACACAAAACGCTCTTTAACGGTAATGTTTTTAAGTTTGAATAACCGTGCAGATTCTTCGGCCAAGGCAGCACGCATTTGCATGGTACTATGACTCGCTTCTGGATCTACGCCACCAACGTGAGCAACACTTACTACAAGATCTACGTCTCGCATAATTTCGCTAAAAACGACCGACGGAATCTCGGTAAGCGGAATTCTTTGATACGTATCTACAGAATGAAAACAGACATCTTCTAATGTTGGCGCTTCGGCTTCAGACGGCGAATACCAATCTGCCATAGCGTACATGGTTGCTATAAAACCGCGTTTATGATATACTTTTTGCAAACCTTCTTCCATACTTACCGTCCAACCGCGACCTCGTAAAAGTGCTACAGTTTTTTTAGGCTGAATCTGGTGGCCTTGGTAACGTTCGGAACGTGTGCTGTGTTCGCGTTCGTCATCGGTAATTAAATACAGCTCTCTAAAGACTTGCTTAAATGGTTGTACTAAACGTTCTGCAAATAAGTATTTCTGATACATATCCCACTCTACAGCTTTGTATAAATGTGAAGCGTGGGCAATAAGTAATACATCGTCTTCTGCTAATTGGTGTTTTTTTCCTGTGGCATCTGTTAAAATACCTTCGTTATAAAATCCTGAAATTTCTTTCTCTGGAACAAACATTACTAATTTACTCAACATCACTTTAACGATAGGATGTTGCATCATATTATGAATTTCTTGTGCTGTAAATTCATCTTCATTTACCATCGCGTTTTCTAACGATAAACGCGTTCTACTGTATTGTCTAGACAAGTAGGTTTTGTTTTCCTTTAAGGCAATAACTTGTTTGTCTTTATTTAATTTAGCAGGAATATTTTTTAATGATTTCCCGGCTTTGGTGACTTTAAATTCTGTTTTACCAAGGTCGTTAATCACTAATTCTATCACCGTTTCTTCTATAGTAATTACGGCATTTTTCATGATGGTTTGTGTGGCTTTTGCTTCCATAGCCCAACTAAAACGTACGCGATCTTGGTAACCCGCCGTTCTAGATAAATTATCTAAACCAATTTCTACAGCTGTGGCTTCACTTTCTTGACGTTGCGCTCCAAATTGTTTGCTTTCTTTTAAGAAATCTTGCAAGAGATTGTAACGCTTTAATAAATCTTTTTCTGGTATGGTTTTACTTAACGGAATTAAACCTAACGCACGCACGTAATCTTTATCACGTTTGTCTTTAATTTTCTTTAGCGTTTCGGTGATTTTTACTTCACCAAGCATCACACTAGAATAGAGTTTTACTTGTCTGTGTCCATTTCCGTCTGTAATGTATTTGGCTGCATCGTGTAGTAATTTCCAATTGGTTTTTCCAATAGTTTTGTACACTTTATTAAACCAATCGACGTCTATCGCTCCAAGTGCAAAATCACTTTTTGGAATGTTAGAATAACGCGAAATAATGGTTTCTTTCTCAGAATTCATATAATCTGAAGCGTGTGCCTGAAACCACCAAACGGCATCTTCAAGTTTTTCTAAGCCTAAATATTCACCAATTATACCAGTCCATTGTGTTGCATAACAGGCTAATTCTATTAATCGTTTTTTAGTTACTTTAGAAGCATCTGCACGCGCTGCGAAATCGGCATAACTTTCTGTGTCTTTTAAACGAGATTTTTTTAGAAGGCCACTAAAAATTGTTTTTTTACTATCACCGTAATAACTATAACCACGTTCAAAATTATCTTTTCCTAAGCGTTCTAAAATTCTAAAGACATAATCTACACCTTCCACACAGTGAATACCGTTCATGTATCCTGTGGCAGTGGTTTCTAAATCGCCTCGTTCTAATTCTGTTTCTAATAAGTTGGTTTTTAAGGCTGAAAAAACATGTTTAGGTACGCTGTCTTTTTCTAACCATTTATAATTTATTCTAGAATTATAACCACCATCCATAAGAACCATTAATTCTCGAGAATGTAAGGCTTGAAAGCGTAAATCGTCATCGTTTAGTAAGCCTTTTTTGTAAAGTCTTAAAGTAACAGCGATACTTGGGAACGGTACAATACCTGGTCTACGAAATTGTTTAGTAATTACTTTTACATCGTCCGTCGTATTGGGATAGACTATATCTTGAGCTATTAAATACATATAAGTACCCCAATATTTTTGAAGTTGCGCTTCTGTGAGCAACTCTAAATTATCAATACTTAAACTTGGTGTAAGTGGTAAAATAACATTTGTCCAGTTAAACGTTTTTTTATTATAGCGATAATTAGAGGTTTGAAACTTTATAGATTTGAGTTTTTTAGGAAAATTAGCGATCATATCTTCCATCATATCTAACTTAAAATTAGCTATAACTCTTTTTTCTGCATAGACATTAAATAGACGAATTAAAATTTTATTATAGGCATCAGATTTTGAATTGTAACGATTTTCCTTATCTAATTTTAAACCACTCAAATCTGGATAATACTGTCTAGCAAAAGATTCAAAATCTTTATAAGCTCCAAATGGACTCTCATGATTAATAATGTAACGAATGGCAGCATACATTTCAAAATCGTTAAGCTTACTTTGCTCGTACCAAGTAATCCACACTTTAGCTAACGGGAGGTTATGTAACAGTTCTTCTGGTGTTGCATCTTTTTCTAAATTTTTTATATCTCGAATGCCTTTGTCTATATAAGTGGTTGCTATTTCTCCTTTATATAGTTGTGTTTGATATTCGTGATTTCCATTTTTAGTAACACTATCAATTAATTTATTGACTTCCTTTATAATTTTATTTGCATCTATAAAATCTTTGAATTTAAATCCTGATGATTCTGAAGTGGTGATTCCTAATTTATCAAAGAAACTCGTCTTTTTCTCAAAACGTGATTCTGGGATATATAGCGGTGTTAAATTATCGTAATCAATAGCTCCGAAACCATTACTAAAATCAAATTCATCCGCATTGTCCGTAAACTTATCTAAATAGACTTGTTCGTTTTTGGTTATTTTAGGACGTTCGTTATACAAACGGATTTGGTCTTCTACAAAATTAGATTGTTTATTTCCGTCGTGTAATAGGGTTAATAGTTCTAAACCTGCTATACGCTGATCAATACTTTTTGCCGTTACTAAATTTGTAGCACTCGTTCTTAATCGGTCGGCTGGTAATTCTACTAATAATTTAATTAATGAGGTCCGTAAGCTTTTATGTTTTCGTCTTAATAAATCTTCAGCAATCTCTAAATCTTTATCATACAAATGCATTCTACTAAACAAGTTAAGTCCTGTGGCCATTAATAACTCATTTCGGTTGTAAATGGCTTTTCTTGCTAAAGCTCTTTTCCAAGAATTTTCATCGTAATTTAAACGGTCCTTTTTCTTTGCATCCTGTTCGTAATTATAAAAGGAATAGCTATAATCTTTGGGGAATACTTTACGGATGTAGCTTTCTCTAAACTCTGTAGGAAGTAGGTCTAAATCATTCGCGATTAGTTCTAATTGTTCTTCATTGGCGCCATTAATTAAAAACTGATAGAAATAATAAGATGAAGGCGTAAAGCTCCACCATGAAAATATTTTACTCTCGAAAGTTTTACCTTTGTCTTCTGCTGTTTTTGCAACTTCAAATAATTTTATGAAGGTGTCATTGTCTAAAGTTGTTAGAGGTAAATTTACCGCCATCCAATGGTCTAAAGCGTAATCTTTACCAAGTTCTTTTTTGAAATATTCGACTAAAGATTGGTTGGTTTTATCAGTTGTATGAATAAAATATAAAGCTAGAATCTTTTTATTTCGATCTTCTGAAGTATAAACAATGTCCAAAGCTTTTGCATTGGCTTTGTCCACATCTATAATAGCAATAGACCATAAAGCCACTAAAACTTCTAAATTATCTTTACTTTTAAGTAGGGTGTCAACGTCTTCCGAATTTAGAATTAAAGATTGTGCTAGCTCTAACACTCGATTAATTACTGCTTTTTTAGGCGTTTCCCACTTTAATCCAAACCAAGTACAAACAGCCCTGTTTACACTTGTAAAACGAGCTAAGTCATTTTCTAAAACGATAGTAATCATATATTTTAAAGCGCCAAGATTAGAAACGTCTAGAGATTCTAAAATAGTTTGTCTTAAACCTTCTTGACGTTGGGCAGCGAGCAATAATTTACCCACCATTTTCCAATGTTTTTCATCTTCAGAAAGTAATAACGCTTTTATAATATCTGCGCTAATACCTCCAATTTCATCTTCATTTTGAATAATATCGTCTAATAATTCATCAAAAACACCATTCCCATTATGTAGTAATGTGGCTAAGAAATAACTATTGGAACCTTGGAAATAGGTGCTGAATTGAAAGTGTTCGTGTAGTGTTAAGCCGCCATAGCCAGTTCTGCTTAATTGTAAAAAGCTAGTAAGAAATTGTAATTTATTGCGTAATGTATCTTTTGTCTTTACAGATCTAAAGGCTTTTCTGTTATAATTTCTTTGATAAGGAAGCGTATCCATAAAGTCCCACATGTCTGCTAAATATGGTGTTTGAATGATACCATATAGTTGCATTCCTAAACGCATACCTTCTTGAGTTCTCCAAGGGTTTACGGTAATAGCATCATCAAATACGGTGATAAAATCATTACTATTATAATAGACCCTTTTATCTTTATCTATACGACCTAAAATTTTACCTAAAACGCGATAGGGTTCAGAGAATTGACGAAATTCAAACCGATCTACTTCTGGTTTTTTATGTTTTTCTATATATTTTTTAGCGTCTTCTACTGGAATCATATCTTGTAATACTTTATGAATATTATAAATGTTAGTTATTTCTATTAAAAAAAAAGATAATAACTGATCGCAAGATAAAAGTAAACACTCTTTTTTTACTCACTGTATTTAATGATATTTTTTATAAAAATTTAACTAGAATTTTCAAAATCACAGAATACAGTGACAAATAACACCGTGTTTTAAAATAGGTTTGTAACATCAAAAATAAACAACCTTATGATATTTGCTAAACACGAACTTGGTTTCAATTTTAATAATGATGAAGCATCTTATAAAACGATTAAAGCTTGTAAAAATTACCCAGAAGATTTTTATTATGAGATTTTTGTACTTGCTAAATCTACTAAAAACAAGCAAATTAGAACCGAATGTGCCAATATCATAAAAAAACAGGCACCAGAAGCTTTACAACTCGCCTTTAAGAGTCGAAAAAAAATAACGTTAGTAGAGGATTCTTCTTCTTTTAACAATAAGCTGATTGCTATATTAGAGTATGGCGTACTCTCAGAAGACTTAGACCTTTGTAAACTATACACACTTGTTTGTAAGCGTTTATCACTTTCCATTAAATATTCAAAAAAAGAAGTGGTTCAACTTTTTATAGACACACCACGTCTTTTAAGTCAGTTTAATGGTATTAAAGAATTAACAATTAGCACCTTTAGACAGAAAGAAGGTTTTAGTAGCGTTGTAAACAACATAACGCAACTTACCTCATTAGAGAAACTAGAACTTGAAATTGATTATAAATACATGCCAGAAGAACTAGAACGATTAGTTAACTTAAAAGAGTTTATACTAGCAGCACCTAATTTGGTATGGGTTCCCGTAGGAATAACCAAGCTAAAATCACTTAAAAAGTTGGAGTTTAGAGGAGGTTTTCCTTTTGGTAATGACGAGCCTAACCCTAACATAGTTAACTTTACTTGGCTTACAGAACTTACCAGTTTAAAGCATTTAAGAATAGGTTCTTTTACGGTACAAGACCTCTCTGCTGTAGAGCTTCCGGCAAGTTTAAAAAAATTAGAGTTTTTTAGGCTAGAAAATATAACCGCTTTACCAGAAACACTTGGTCACTTACCAAAACTAAAAAAATTGAGGCTAAGTGGTATGGAATCGTTAGAACACTTTCCTGCATCCGTTAGTGAATTTAAAAAGTTAGAGGTTTTAGAAGTTACTCATTTATCAAAATTAAAAAAAGTTCCTGCATCTTTTATTTTTGGACCAAATATTAAACGTTTACTAGGTTTGTATACAGAATTTATGCCTTATGGAGTAACACCTGTAACTAAACTAAAAAGAATCGTTTTTACCAACCCAGAGCTTCTTAGTTTTGTATTGGATAACGCCTTGTCTTTTACTAATTTAAAAGAGATAGAAATCACTTGTGAAGCACCACAAAGAAGAAGTCCACATACGTTTTCTGCATTTAAAAAACTTAAAAACCTTAAGTATAAGTTAGCGCATCATTTAGAATGGGTTTTAGAGGATATTCACGAATGTGAAAAGCTAGAGGACGTTTTTATTTATGGTATATATAGTGGAGCTGATGCTGAAATAACGAACGCAGATGTTGTTAATTTCCCTCAAGCATTTTCTAGAGTAAAGCATTTACAAACCTTACGCGTACACAGTGCAAAAGCACTTGTTTTAAATACAGATTATTTACCTATAAATACAGACAGTCTTACCATTACAGATATAAAAGTCATTGAGCCAGGTGTTGAATATTTTGAGGTAAATCATATAAAAGTAGTAGGTACACCTATTACCGCATTGCAAAAATTTTATTCAGTAATACGTGCTAAAAAAATTAAGTTAGACGATGTAAACAGTGTTAAAAATGAGACTTTAGATTTTGATAATTTTAAAGACCCTGAAAGCTTTAAAGATTTTATATTTAATAGTAATGTAAAAGGCTTAGACAAAGCATTAAAAACACTTTGTAATTTACAATCACTAACCATTGATTTTAATAAAGATAATGCCGAACAAAACAATGGTTTAACCGCTTATACGCACCATAATTTAAAAAACTTAACCATTAAAAATTTTAATGGTAACACTAATGTTATTAAGTTATTATTGGAGCATACGCCTAATCTAGAATTTTTAGAAATTTACGAGTGTGTAGGACTTGCAGATTTACCTAAGGTTACTTTAAACAAACTAAAAACACTGAAATTATTTTATAGCGATGATATACAGTCTATAGAGAACTTAACAGTGCCTAACATAGAGCTCATTAAAGTTTTATTCTGTGACAATTTTGGTTACGATGCTATGGTTACGGCATCGCATTGGAAAACGCTTAAATTTCTTTGGTTAGAACACATTAGTAAAGATCTTGAAATCTACCCAGAGACCATTGCAGACTTAAATTTAGACACCTTTTTTATTGATGGATTTTTAACTAAAAGACAAATCCCAAAATGGATAGGAAGAATGAAATCCTTACGAGTTTTAGGTATAGAAAGCTTTAAGTACTCCCCATTACCGGAAGAATTAGCCGAATTAACCCAATTAAAAATAATGAGCATTAGAAGGTGTGATTTTACAGAGCAAGTCTCTGATAAATTTAAGAATTTGAATTTAGAGGATTTAATTTACAGGTATTCAAAATTTAATGGAAACAATATGAAATCCTCTAAATCTTACGCATTAGCTGGAAATAAAATCTTAAAAGAGGATTTTGATAACAGAGATGAAAAATATAACCTGTACTGCTAAAGAAATTAAAGCACAACGTACTGTATCTGAAAAACCTGTTTCCCAAAAAAAAATATACTTTAAAAATTAACGATTACTATGACAAAACTAATAGAAAACCCTGTTTTTAATTTTTTTGAAATTGACAAAACCTATGACGTTATTAAGGCCTTTAAAAACTTTCCAGAAGATTTCTATTATGAAATTTTTGTAATAGCAAAAACAACCTCAGATAAAAAAAAATAGAACAGAATGTGCTAATATTATAAAAAAACAAGCCCCAGAAGCTTTGCAATTAGCCTTTAAAAGCCGAAAAAAAATAACACAAAAAGGAAAGCGCGTCGCTAGAATGATTTCTCTTTTAGAATATGGATTGCTATCTGAAGACTTAGACCTTTTTAAATTACATAACTTAATAACGAGTTGGCCACGAACTGCTAAAAGGAAATTAGAACTATGGTTTTTTCATTCTTCAACAGATTTTTTAGATCGCTTGTTAGAACATCCTCATATATTAAGCCGATTTAACGGTATTAAGAGCTTAAAAATTCATCTAAAAGGACAAGGCAATAAATATGATAGTATCCTTAAAGAAATATCAAAATTAACGTCTTTAGAAGAAATAGATCTAGAAGGTGATTATGAACAACTACCAGAGGATTTTGGTAATTTATTAAATTTAAATAAATTAAAGCTTGTTGCGCCTTGTCTAAAAAGGTTTCCAAGTACAATGTCTCAATTAATAGCCTTAAAAAAATTACGTATTGAAGGCGATTATTTAAGCCTTAGCACTAATGACAATATGAATCTAACTGATTTTAATTGGCTTACAAACCTTACTAAATTAGAAGTATTGAAACTGCGTTTTGTCGGTGTTCAAGATTTGTCTAAAGTTGTGTTTCCAGCAACCTTAAAACAAATAGAATTTTTTTGCTTAGGTGAATTAACAGCATTGCCTAAAGATGTTAGTCATTTAAAGCAACTAAAAGAGTTTCAGGTTTTATCTAAAAGCATAGCTAGCTTACCAAATGGTTTTGAAGATTTACCAAAACTAGAACTTTTTCAACTTAATGCGCCTAAGATAGATTCCATATCGTCTACTTTGTTTTTTGGAGATGCGTCTAGATGTTTTGAAGAAACGCCTAGACCTAAATTAGAAACAAAAATTACATATAGCGAAACTAATATATCACCAATGACGGAAGTTAGTCTGCAAGAATCTATAGAAATAAATTCGCCAAAACTACTTAATTTTGTGTTAGATAATGCGTCGTTTTTTCCTAATTTAAAGACGATAACTGTAGATTGTGAAGCACCAGAAATTCCGCATAAAATAGCATTAGCTGCATTTAAAAATTTAACAACGCTTCATTATAAACTAGAACATAAATTAGATTGGCTTTTTGAAGGAATTGAGCAATGTACAAAACTTAAAAATGTAGAATTATACAGATTTCAAGAGTCAGGTACTAGAGATATAAAATTAGCTGTTAGAATTTTTCCTAATGTGTTTTCAAAAATAAAGCAGTTAGAAAACTTGACGATTAAAAATGCGAGTGCTTTAGTTGTAGACACCGACCATTTACCTAAGCATATTACCAATTTGACTATTTCTGAAATTAAAGGCATAAATGCAGGAACAGCAGAGTTTGATTTGTATAATCTGGAAATTAAAGCCACACCCATTCTTAATTTACAGCAATTTTATGCAATAATTAGCGCTGCTAAATTTAATCTTGGACATAGAAATAATGATGTAAATAATGTATTAGATTTTGAAACTTTTAGACATCCAGAAAAAATTGAATCGTTTGATTTTACGAGTGATGTGAGTCAGTTAGAGAGTTTGTTTAAAAACTTTGTGAATTTAAAAGAGCTTACCATTACGTTTAAAAAAAATAACCCAGAACATAATAATGCATTAACAGCCTTTAATCATCCCAATTTAAAAGTATTAAAAATTGATAGTTATATCGGAACTACCGAAGCTTTAGAACGTTTATTAATTCATACACCAAACCTTGAATTTTTAGATGTATTTGAAGCCAGAGGTTTTGATGTTTTTCCTGCGGTAACATTGCCTCAACTTAAAAAATTAATAATGCAGAGTGTAGCTGTTAAAACCATAGACAACCTTAAAGTTGAAACTATTGAAGCGGTAAAACTGATACATTGTGATCATATTACAGATGAAAGTATAGAAGTGATATCGCGTTGGAACTCTTTAAAACACCTTTGGTTAGAAGGTTTAGATGAAAACGGAAGCGCATATCCTGAAACGATTTCTGAGTTGGATTTAGAAACACTTTTTATCAGTGCACATCATAAAGAAGAAAAAATTCCTATTTGGATTGCCAATCTTAAAAACCTACGCGTATTAGGAATAAACAATTTTAAACAAGTTGTTTTACCTGTAGAATTAGCTTCATTAACACAACTTGAAGTATTAAGTATTAGTGGTTGTGATTTTTTAGAAAAAGTATCCGAAGACTTTAGAAACCTTAACCTACAAAAATTGGTGTATTGGACGTCTAAATTTAATGGTAGCAATATGAAGTCTGAAATCTATGAGCCATTAGAAAATAAATTAGTGTCTCAAAGAGATTTTGATGATATAGATAGCGAAGTACCTTTTAGGATGTAGAGAAAAAAGTAAAAAGAGACAGGTTATCAATATTCAATTATTATAAAAAGTTTTAAAGATGATAACTTCAATAGATTTCTTATTAGTTTAAATAATGTAGAAGAGTGTAATGAATTAGATTCTGTAACTATTGAATATGAACTTTTTAATAAATGAAATATCTTAATTAAATAAAAAAAAGGCCTGAAATTAATTTCAGGCCTTTTAAGTTCTATAAGTTGTTTTCGATAAATGTTTTTAATGCAATATCAGGGAAACAACCAGAGTGATGACCTCCCCAACATGCTGTTAGTGTAAATACACCATCTTCGATTTTTAAAGATTTTTTTTCTTCAGCTCCTTCATTTGGAATACAGTTAACTACTATTGTGTTTATACCTTCTTGAACGGCTTCTTTTCCTAAGTCATCTGCACAAATACTTGTAAGTCCATCTGTTAAACGATGTAAACAAACACTTGGTACAAATTTGATATAGTCTAATTCAAATGTATCCCAGTTAATAGTTATTGGAAGTTCTTTTCCTGCAGCTTCATTAATTTCTTTTTGATAATCCGCTAAGTATTGCTCTTCAACCATGCGTATTGCTTTCTTTTCTTGTAGTCCCATAATTATGTTGTATTTATTATTTGTTTAAAATCTTATGACAAAATTAGAGTATAAGACTTGTTTATTTAAGACCTGATTTTGGGATATAAAAGACTCACTGAATTCAGTGATGATAAATTTGAATGACTCTAAGATCTCAGTCCTATAGAAACGGGATTTAAACAAATAGGCGTAGCAATTCCAATGTGTGTTGTAATAGGGCATATCTTGGGAAGCATCGTTAAATTTGAATATATGCTTTCAAAAAAAGACGCTTCGGATAATTTTGATATTTTTTTTAAGCTATTGTGAAATAACTTCAAAACAAGGTGTTTCAATTAGGTAATTGCAACATTGGTAGTGTTCACTGTAAATATTATAGTGTTATTTGTATATAATAAACAGCTTATAGGTTTCAAATTATAAAACCTTTTTTTTTAAAGATGTGTAATGTTATACACCATAGCATGTATTAGAAATGTAGGCAAGTTCTTTTGGTTCTTAATTTCTATCTAACTATAGTATTCCTAAAATTTTAGACAACAGAAACGTTATTACTCAGTCTTTTTTGTAAACTTAGACCATAAAGAATAGTTCTTAAAGGTATAATGGGAGAATAATAGTCTAACTGTAAAAAAGAAACTTTTTTATTGCTGATTTTAGTTGTCAAACAAACCACTTTCTATACCGTATTTTACTGCTCCAGTTGTAGTTTTAGATCCTGTTTTAAGTAGGATGTTTTTACGATGGGTTTCTACAGTATTAACGGATATGAAAAGTTTTGCAGAGATCTCTTTAGATGTAAGCTCTTGGGAGAGTAGTACTAAAACTTCTTTCTCTCTTTTAGAAAGCTCAATGTCTTTATATTTCTTTCTTTCAAAAACACTCTCCATATATTTGTGTTTTATGGTTTCAGAAAAATATTGTTCGCCGTCAATTACGGTTTTTACTGCTTTTTGTAATTCGGCTTTACTTGTAAATTTAGGAACAAATCCATCTGCTTTTTTTTGAATAACCTTATAAATGGTACGATGATTATCTAGCATACTTAGAATAATCACTTTTGGAGGATTGCTCTTCTTTTTAAGTTCGGTTAACAGCTCTAAACCATCCATTTTTGGCATGTTAATATCGCTAATGACAAGATCTATAGGAAACTGATCTAGGAGGCGCAGGACTTGCTTTCCTTCGGTGGCGATATGTATGGTGTTAATTTCTTCCATCTCTGCTAAAATGGTATTTAGACCTTCTAGAAACATTAAATGGTCGTCTGCTATGATAAGATTTATTTGCTTCATTTTTAATGTTGTTATAACGGGAAATTAATTGTTGTTGATGTCCCATGTTGAGGAGAACTGTCTATAGTAACATCTCCATGTCTTTTTTGTACGCGTTCTTTAATGTTTCGTATTCCTATTCCTGGTTTATTGTTTGTTTTAAAGCCAGAGCCATTATCACTTACTACTAGGTTTAAATACGCCGTATGTTTGTTTAGTTGTACTTCTACTTCTGTAGCATTGGCATGCTTAATAGTATTATTTAGTAGCTCTTGTATTATACGATACGTGTCTGCTAAGAGTACCTCTGGAAGTTCGTCTATAGATTCTTCAGGGTATAAAAAAGTAGTTATGGAAAGGGCGTTGGTATTCTTTATTTGTTCTAAAGCTTCTTTTAAAAAACTGCTAAATCCTATTTTAGAAAAGGGTAGAGGGTGTAATTGATGCGATAGCAATCGGACGTCTTTACACGATTGTTCAATGGCTTGTAGTAACCGTTTTGCTTGTGGGTCTGGTTTTTGTGCTTCTAAGTAATGTTCGAAACCAATTTTAATACTCGCCAAATCACTACCAATGCCATCATGGATTTCTCTTGACAAACGGGAGCGTTCTTCATCTTGTCCGTCTTGATATTTTTCTATGACTGATAGTTTATGGTCTTTAACTAATTGGTTGATTTGTTGTTTTGCATTCTCTTCTTTTTGAAGCGTTAGTTGATGTTGTATTTTTATACGTTGCAGATATAAGTAGCGCAACAATATCAATACGCCTAATAAAATTATAAAGGCAGCAATAAAAATATTACGTACCAAGCGTTGTCTATCCAAATCTAGAGCGGTCTTCTCTAAATTTAAAGCTGTTTTTTCTAATTCGGCTTCACTAAGTTTTTGTTCTTTTTCTAATAGTTTAATTCTGGTTTCCTTTAGTTCTGTTTCATATTGCTCTTGTAGATTGGCAACATAATTTTCTTTATCAACCGAGTTTATATCTTCTGTAACCGAAACTGTTTTTTCGTAATAATATAAAGCCTGTTTGTAATTTTTAATGTCTTTATACAGGTTGGAAAGGTTCTTGTAAAATTTAGAGTTATATTTTGCTAAAGACTTTGATTTTCCTATTTTCAAGGATCTTTCAAAGTAATCAATTGCTTGTGCAGTGTGCCCCAATTTAGAATGGCAAATTCCTAAGTCGTTTAGGACAATAGCCATGTCTGATGTAAATTTTAGTTCTTCTAATAAACCTAAGGTTTCATTAAGTTGCGGAATAGCTTCTTCATAATTACCTTCTTCGACTAGTAATTGTGAAAGGTTAATTTTTACATAGGCTATGGAGGCTTTGTTGCCTTCTTTTATACGGTAGTCTAAGACGGTTTTATAATGTTTATAAGCCTCTTGGTAGCGTCCTTGTTCTTTTAAAATGTTAGCAAAATTGAAAAGCGTAACGAGGACACCGTTATCGTCACCTAATGCTCTATATATTTGTGCAGCTCTATCTAAATTATTTGCTGCCTTTTCATAGTTTTTTTGCAGAATATATAAAGTTGATATGTTCTGATACGCATTTGCCTGTTGTTGTTTGTCATCCGTTTTTTCGGCATAATTAAGGCATAATAAAAAGGCATCCATAGCTTCTGGATATTGTCCTAAATTTTTATAACCCAAAGCTAAAACATTGTAACACGCAGGTAGTCCCAATTCTATATGCTGCGCTTTTAATATGGTGATTGCTTTTGGAGCTTCTTTTACCGTCTGCTTGTAATTTCCGGTAGTGTTACCAATATTAGCTAAAGCATAATGTGCCTGCGCTTCTTTAATGACATCATTTTGTTTTATGCTTAACTCCAACCATTTTTGCACTGCTTTTTGAGCTTTTTTTGGGTTTGTGTTTATCTCTGTTTGATATACAGAGATATAGGCATCAATAGAAGTCGTGTTTAGTTCTTGCGCGTTACTTATTTGGGTTAAGTGTAAGCAAAGAACAATACATAATAAGTATTTGATTTTATTCATATTCAATACAAAAATAGAGATTTTACTTGTCCTTTGCGGTAGGTCATACGATGTAATTATTACTTTCTATTATTTATCTAATAATTTGTGTATGGCGCATTGCTATAAGTTGAACTAAATGTCTGTTTGGTCGTAATTACAAATGTATATTAGATTACCCGTTTTATTATCACTGAATTTAATGATATTTGATTGTTAATAGTCAATGTCGTGTATAAAAGTAGTTTTTTACACCTATTAATATTCTAAAAATACTGTTTTTGAATAAATGAAATTAGTAATACGATGCAAATAACAAGTGTTATTCTGGAGAAGAAAAGAAAATATTTATCTTTTATTTTTTTTCTAAATGTAAAAGAATCTATTAATAAAAAAAGAATAGCACCAAAGAGACCTAAAATTGGTCCAGCATATAAAATGAGGATTATTGAAGTGTCCCATCCAAGTATAGGATAAAAAACTTTAGGTAAACCTATAATTGGTTTTTTTGGTAGAGTTAAAAGATACTGATTAAACATAGAGAACAGAATATTAACTAAAGTCCAAGATATTATCCAAATACTATTTTTCTTCATAATTAACCTTTATAACCAGGGTTTTTGTGCGTTACAAAACTTTTTCTACTTCTCACTATAATTGCTTAATAGTTAAGTTGTTAGGTTTTGTAGTCCAATGAGCCAAACTTAAAATTATTGGTGGTGATAGAAAATTATTTCTGTTACCTAAAAATACTGTTTTTGAATAAATGAAATTAGTAACACGATGCAAATAATAAGTATTATTCTAGAGAAGAAAAGAATATTTTATTAAAAAAAGCAATGCATCTTGTATATCTAAAATAGAACCACCAACAAAAATATGTATACTCGAGCCATATCCCCAAATTGGCCCATAACTATTTGTCGTATTATTAGGAGAGGTTAAAATGTATTGATTTACAATAGAAAATAAAATATTAACTAAAGTCCATGATCGTATATAAACACTATTTATTTAGCATTAAATTTGAAAAGGATTGCTGTTGCATGTGATCCACCTGTTTTAAATATAGTTTCTTTTTCGTGATTTAAATAGGTGGAAGAAAAGAAATGAACACCATTATTGTTAGCAATATTTATAAATACTTATTTTTAACTAGTAAGGCTATAGATGATATCTCCTCCAAATAACATTACAGAACAAACGATTGTATAAATTAAAATGAATAGCAATATTCTAATTAGATAAAAGGTCTTTTTGCTTTGATGGTTTTTTAGTAGAAAATGGTTAACCAATAAAAATATAATTCCTGTTAAAATCCCTGCAGGAGGAGCAATGTAAAACAATCCAAAAACCTCAAAGGTATTGTCTTCAACATATAAATAGAACAAAAAGACAGATAGGATTGTTGATAAAAGTATGAATAGTAAGTACTGCAGTGCTTTTTTCATAATCTATTCTTTATAGCCAGGGTTTTTTCCTGAACTAAAACTGTTTTTTAGCTCTTGTTCCACTTCATCCCATAACTTCGTGTGACTTAAACCGTGAGATACTGTAGCAAAGTGTGCCAAACTTCCAATTACTGGTGGTGCAGGAGGATTCTTTTCTTCATCCTCTCTCTTTTTTTCTTTTGCTTCCAAAATTGTTGCTTCCCAGTTTTGTTTAGTTATGCTATTGATTGCATTTAATTCTGTAGTAAATTCAAGCTTTGCAGCTTCAGTAAATGCGTCAGGTGTTTCTGTGTCTGTCTTGGTTTTTTCCTCTATAGGCTTATCTTGAGGCGCTATTAAATGTGCTTCATATTTTTCTATTAGTTGACTATATTTTGGAAGGTAATCCTTTCTGAATTTCTTAAATTCGTCATCGGCGTCATCTTTAAATATAAGGTCTGCCCACCACAAAATGGTACTCATATCATTTATAGATGCACTAGATATAAGTTGGCTAACTAATCTAATCAGGAATTCTTTTAAATTTCCATCTGCTATACTTTTTTCGGCACCAGATACAAATTGTTCAAACTTTGATTTTAATCCTCTAGAGTGATAAGCGTCTTCATTAGTAATAGGGACATCGGTGACTTTAAATTTACCTTGCACTTGCTCAGTTGGATCCCATGTTGTGTTATCAATAGTATCTGTAACACCTGATTGCTCAGAAAATATTCGTTCTAATAGCCCTAAAAGATAAGCGTCTTCAAGCCCTTTGTCAATAAATAGAATTTTATTAATGACTCTCAAAGGTGCTTCCATATGTAAATCAGACATTAAATCTACAGTTTCGAATGTGTCACTAAAACTATTAGAAATGCTGTCTGCTGCTTTGCCTAAATTATCCTTAAATTTTCCCCAAAGCCCCTCTTCTTCGCTACTACTATTAATATTCTCTATTGTTTGCTGGTATTCAGTAACTCTAGTGTTTAAATTAGTTTGCGCAATTGGTATCCAGGCTTTTAATTCAGTTAAAAGTTGGTTTATTTCTGCTTTCTCGGAGCTTAGTTTTTTTAGCTTAGGGTTATTAACCATATTAATAATCAAATCTAAAATCTGATTAACATTATCTAATAGTAACGATACTCTTTCCCAAATTAAAACACCTTGAGTAGAATCGCTAATAATTGAAGTTGCTGAGGTTATTGGTGCAAATACACCAGAAGATAATATTAGTCCAATTCTTTGTTTTGCCTTATCAAATTCAAAACTATTAAAACCTGCGATTAGATTTTCTAAATTATCTAAAGAAAAATCGGCAACAAATCGTTGTGTAATGTCATAGTCATTATGGACATTTATGATTTGACAGTCTTTATGTAATTTAGAGTGATTTAATTGATGTTTTTCTCTAAAAAAAGGTGTCGATAGATAAGTAATACTTTTTATTTCCCATAATTTAGGAAAGCGACTATCTGTAGTAATTAACTCTGTAAATTGATTGATAACGTTACCGCCATGAGAATGGCCTATTAAATGCAAATGCGTTTCTTTATTTTTAAATTTAGGATACTCTCTAGTAAATAAATCTAATAATCTATCGGCTGCTTTATTTCTTTCATCTTCGCTATTATCTCCACTCCAACTAAAAAAATCGGCTTCAATATTTAAGTCGTGAAATTGAGGTTTTAGTTTTTTAACATTACCCCAAAGATTATCCTTGCTATCTTTCCAATAGTTATGATTTGCTTGATGTTTTAATGCGGCTATATTTACAGGGTCTTGCGTTCCAGCGACAAACATGATGATATCTGTAGGACTAACAACGACAACTTCTAAGGTTTTAGTAACCCCGTCTTCAAATTCTAATTTAAAAGTATTTACAGCCATTTTATTGTTGATTAATTACGTCTAATTCTATTTGTTCTAAATCACTATTGATAGTGTAATTACTTAATTTGTCATTTTCAAGAATTTGACCACCGTATTTAAAATCGTGAGTTTTATCATTTAAATGAATCGTAATACGATCTCCAATACGATTTTTGGTTTCTATATTTAAGATGATTTTTTCACCTGTTTTATATTCGTCAAGCTCATTACCTTCAGTGTCTGTTACAAAGTAACGCGTGACTTCTTTTTCTTCTTCTTGTCTTGTGGTTTCTTCAATCTCTATAAATGGATTGTTTGGATTCCAAGGTTCTTGGTGGATTACACCTTTCATTTTCATGATTCCCCAACCAATAGAGATATTTATATGTAATGGTAGACTATCTATGGCATTAAAAGATTCAGTTAAATTTAATATTTGAGCATTAGCAAATTCCATTTTAAACAAGGTGCTTATACCATCACGTTTATAAAATACAATTTCTCCTTCACATTGACTGGTTTGCGAAAACATACTTTCGTAAAAAAAACTATCATCTATTGTAGACTCTATTGCAAACTCTAATTTATGGCCAACAGCCTTAGTTATAGGTCGTCCGTTAACATCTGCGATCCTAGAATATACTTGGTTGACATTTAGGATATTCCTAACTTCATCTTCAATAAATAACTTAGCCAAAAAACTCATAAATTATACTTTTGAATAAATGTACAAAAAAAGAGTGTTTATAATTTAATCTTTATATTAAATTATTCAAGGTGAGAAAGTAAACAGTGTCGGCTTCCTCAAATTAGAACTGTTTAGTTTCTTATAAAGTCTTAATCTATTGTTGTAATTAGTTTGTTCATTATTTGAAAATAAAAGAAAATAATAGATTGATGAGAAAAAATCATTATCTCTATTTTTTCCTTTTAATTCATTTTCAAATTCTTCAAATAATAGATTTCTCAAAGGAATTTTGGTTTTAGATACATAGGGCAACATTAGCACTGCTATATCTCCATTCTTATAATTATAAGAATCTGCAATTCTTAAGTTAGATTTAGTGGTATCTAAAATTTTTTCAATTAAACAAGGTTTTATTGATTCTCCTTTTTCTAATATTTTTTTGAATACCGAATTTCCAGTTGTTCCCCAATTATCATCAGGAAAAGATATATAAGATATACTATCAAGTATTTTAAATTTTTTTTGACAATCTACATGTTTTATGTTCTTACTTGTATTGCAAGAAAATGTAGCTAAAAAAAAGAAATAAATTAATATTTTAATTTTGCTCATTGTTTTAAACGTTATAATGGAAATTTTTTCATGTAATCCATTGCTTTTAATTTTACAGTATTTTTATTATTAGCCGCAATATTGGCTGGTAACATTTCTCCATCAGAAAATACAACATTCCCATTTACGTCTGTTTTAAAGACGGAACCTGCGCTTACTCCTTTTCCTACTAGTGCATAAACATTCCCCTTTCCAATCTTTTCTTAAAATTTTTGAGCAAAAGATTTTTTTGGATCTTTCATAGGTGGAATTCTATGAACTTGGCTTTCATTCTGAGCTATGTGAACTCCTTTAGGGCTTAATTGGCCTCCGATATTACAACGCTCAAAGTAAACTGAATATTTTCTGTTTTCACGCCTTTTATTAAAATGGGCTAATACATCTTGGTGATTTTTTTAGCATACACCTTAATTTTATCAATATTTTCTTTACTAAGTTCCCACTCGTTGGTTACTTCATGCTCCACCTTAAAATACCCGCAAAACACATTCTCATAATCACCACTATTGAAAGTGTCATCTTCGTCATCATTTGCTAAAAACCTCGAATAAAAAGCAGTGCTTTTTTTTTAGTAATTTCTATTTCTAAATCTATTTTAGTATCAAGAGTAAGTTTTAGTTTATTACTAAATTCGGTTTGGGTCTTTAATTTAAAAGGGAATCGTTAATAAAATATGACTTTTTTAATTGTTCTTTATGATTCTATTTCCCTTAAAAAAAATCTCATTGTCTTTTCCCATAGTTACATCCCATTCAGACTTGTTCTTTCCTACTAAAATAGTTTTAAAACTTTTATAATCCACGTTTTCTAGTTTTTGTCCATGCCAAAATATTTCCTTTCCAATTCTTAAATAAGGTCCACCTAAAAGCTTGTGGTCATTTTTGTCACCAGCAATAAATAATTTTGGAGACATTGAAAATTCATCGGAATAAATGTAAATGTAATTTTTATCCAGATAATAGTTTTCAACTGGGTTTTCTAAGTAGTGCTGATTTAGTACTTCTTTTTTATATTCTTCTGTTTTGTTGAGAGATTCAAATGAAGGGAAATCAATAATATTTGCTACATTATTCTTTTTTCCGTTGATATCAATTATATTAAAAAAATCTTATAGAATCTTTATAATTTGGAGAGTAACTAGGTAGTCTAATAAAGGCTTTCTGATTTGTGTCTATTCCTATTAAAATAGAGGGTTTAAAGTCTGTTGTTTTTTTTTAAGTTTGTTGCTTTTTATAACCTAAAAAACTACAAAATAGAATGCTAATGATGAAAATTATTTTCGTTGTATTTTCCATAAAATTGTTTTTGTTGAATCCCATGATTTATGCTTATTGTTTGCAAAATGACTTGCATATCTATATTAAACAGGTATTACCAAAAGTCTAGCTAGTTTTTTTTTATTTTTTATATCTTGATTTAGGTCACTTAACAGTCCTTTGGAAGTGGTAGGTCCGTGCTGATCATAAGCTGTATATTTAGCTTGTTTTGAGTAGTTGTCTATAACTAATAAAAGTGTGTGAAATCCTTTTGTAACTGTAAAGTAGTAAATAGCCTCGTTATTACATTCCTAATTGGTCTTTAAATTCTTTTGTTAGATAAGGTTTTAATGCTTCAATATTAAATTCTACAAAGCCTGGTTGAAAAAAACGTCTATAAACACCACCTTGTCCATTGTAATGAAACTTTAATTGCTTTGCTTTTGTAATGGTAGAATCATAAACTATTTCAAAATTGTTTAAATCCTGTAATTTAAAAGGTGTTCTAGTTTCTATATGTGACTTGTATCTATTATACTCATCAAGTTCTTCCTGATCATCTTTATTCAATTCAGTTAGATACCCTTCTATTTCCGAAACATAGTTATCATTGTAGAATCCTAAAATAGTTTCTGCATTATTGAACATCTTTTGATATGTTAAACGTTCTCCGTTTACTAAATTAAAAACGGCGTATTTAAAGTATTCGTCAGGGTTATAAAAACTATTGTATTTATATTCTATTGATAAAAAAGAGGTAGTCTTTAAAAGAATTTTATATGATTCAGGAATGTATTTACAATAATAAGAATCGTTAACATCTAGGCATTCTCTATAAAATATTTTTTTTTGAGATAAACGGTCTTCTGGTAAATATGAAGTTAAAGAATCATTCATAGAAATTCTATGTAATTCATTAGTTAGTTTTTCTGCTACTTTTTTATTGGAAGAAATCACTTTTATTTCTTCTAATACAGCATAACCTCTATTAAAGCCTTTTTTATCAAGAACAGTGTCTTTAATAAATTTGATATCTATTTTATTTGTTTCATGTTTTTTTTGAGTAGAACAAGAAGTTAAGCTTATTAGAACTGAAGCTAAAAACAAGAAAAATATAAACTTGCTAATTTTAGTTTGTTTTTGTATCATCTTTTTTGTCTGTTTCTGCTTTGTCAGCTTCATTAATTTCTTCTAGTTTATTTTTAGCCTCATCATCTTTGTCTTTCCATTTCTCAAAATAAGCTTTTGATGTCTTCTTTTGCTTGTCAGTTCCATTATCATAAATATCGGTATGATGCCTTACAATATCAATAGCATCTTTTTTTCTTGCATTATTGTAATAGCCTTCTCGTGTTGTTAAATTATCAGTGTCTCTTGAATTTACAGCTTTTGAAACAGAATTTATATCGTCATTTTCTGCATGTTCTACAGCGTATTTACTACTGTATTGTGTGCCTCCATTCCAAAACCACAAAGCGGATTGTACAGCATAAATTGGTTCAGCCACTTTAACATAGTTCCCTTTTTTTACATCTTGAGGATTTCCTGTGTCCTCATTTTTTGCAAAATCAATTTTTCCAGATGTATCATCCGGAAATGTTACACTATTTCTATATTTAGTAAAGTCTTCATAATTAGCAACTCCTGTTAATTGTTTTAAACCTCTTCCTTTATATTTCCAACCATCTCTTGATAGTTCATCTCCATTACCTAAACGTCTTATATCTCCAGTATAGGGTGCATACATTCTCGATAAAAGCGGAATAGGAAAATGAGAGTGGTTTTTAAGGTATATTTTAAATTTAATTACTTCTGTTTCAGTGCCATCCTCTTTTTTCTTTTTCTCTTTAACTTCTTTTAAAAGTTCTTCCCCTTGCTGATAATTAGTGTAAAGTTTTTTATCAACTACTTTAACTTTATTATCTAAAAGTAATTTTTTTATTTCATCATTAGTCTTTGTTAGCACCTTGTCTTTATCGTCTTTAATAGCAAATATTTTGGTTAAATGCTCTTTAAGAGATTTACCCATAGTTTCATCAAATTCAATAGCAGTGTTGTTAAAAACTCCTGGTAAACTAACGAGTTTTCCAGTAGCTTTATTTTTTCTCCTGTAATTCCATCTTTCGTATTCTTGAAGAGAATTAAATTTATCACTTTCATGCGTAACTTGTGCTAGAAAATGGGCTTTTTTAAGGCATGTGTCTAAGCCAAAATCTTTTCTATATTTATTAATAAAAGGTAAAACTTTATTAATATTAGTAATTTGGTTTGAGCCTACTGTTTCTTCGATAGTCTTTTTAATTTGGTCTAATGTTATTTCATCAGCACAATATTTACATACATGGTCGTCCACAATTTCAATACTTATCGATTTTGTAGTACCATCTTCAAACGCTATTTTAAAAGTGTTTATTCCCATCTATTTTTAGTTTTGTTGAGCTATTACCTCTAATTCAATTTGTTCAAGATCGTTAGTAATAGTATAATCGGTTATAGTGTCGTTAGGTAATATTTGACCATTGTATTTAAAATCGTGAGACTTGTCTTCTAGAGAAATTGTTATAGTATCGCCAATTCTATTTAAAGTTTCTATGTTAAGTATTATAGTGTCTCCCAAATTATATGTTTCAAGTTCTTCACCGTTGGTGTCAGATATATAATAACGAGTGACTTCTTTTTCCTCCTCTTCTCGAGTCGTCTCTTCAATCTCTATAAATGGATTGTTTGGATTCCAAGGTTCTTGGTGGATTACACCTTTCATTTTCATGATTCCCCAACCAATAGAGATATTTATATGTAATGGTAGACTATCTATGGCATTAAAAGATTCAGTTAAATTTAATATTTGAGCATTAGCAAATTCCATTTTAAACAAGGTGCTTATACCATCACGTTTATAAAACACAATTTCTCCTTCACATTGACTGGTTTGCGAAAACATACTTTCGTAAAAAAAACTATCATCTATTGTAGACTCTATTGCAAACTCTAATTTATGGCCAATAGCCTTAGTTATAGGTCGTCCGTTAACATCTGCGATCCTCGAATATACTTGGTTGACATTTAGGATATTCCTAACTTCATCTTCAATAAATAACTTAGCCAAAAAGCTCATAAATTACATTTTTGAATAAATGTACAATAAAAGAGGTTTTACCTACAAGTTCAATGGAAGAAAACATAAACAAAAGTCAATAAAAATACTAAAACCATTATTTAACAGTACCTTTGCATCATATTAAAAGAGGTAACCTAACTAAATAGTGTTTATCTCGATAAACGGTATTTATGTCATTTCAATCTTTAGGCCTATCTGAAGCCTTACTAAAAGCAATTAGTAAAAAAGGATACACTACACCAAGTCCAATTCAACAAAAAGCCATCCCTCCAGTATTGGAAGGGCATGACGTATTGGCTTCGGCACAAACAGGAACAGGTAAAACAGCAGGTTTTACATTACCGCTGTTACATATCTTATCGGAAAACCCGAAGGAAAAGTACAGACCTATACGTGCGTTAATTTTAACACCAACACGAGAGTTGGCTGCACAAGTGTATGCTAACGTAAAAGAGTATAGCGAGTTTTTAAACTTGCGTAGTGCTGTAATTTTTGGAGGTGTTAATCAAAAACCACAAGCAGCTACTATCCGTCAGGGTATTGATGTATTAGTGGCTACGCCAGGACGTTTGATAGATTTAGAAAGTCAAGGTTTATTGTCTTTAAAACGTGTCGAGATTTTTGTTTTAGATGAAGCAGACCGTATGTTAGATATGGGGTTTTTACGTGATATAGAACGTGTAATGAAACTAATGCCAGACAAGCGTCAAAATTTAATGTTCTCTGCAACTTTTTCTAAAGAGATTAGAAAATTAGCAAACGGGATTTTAAATCATCCGGTGCAAGTTGAAGCAACACCAGAAAACACCACAGTTGAAGCTATTACCCAAAAAGTATTTAGAGTAGCCAAAGCTAAAAAAACAGATTTAATTATCAAGTTAATTACGGATGGTAATTGGAAGCAAGTATTGGTTTTTAACCGTACTAAGCATGGTGCGAATAAATTAGTGGAAAAAATGATTAAAGCAGGCATTAAAGCTGCTGCAATCCATGGAAATAAAAGTCAAGGGGCACGTACAAAAGCTTTAGCAGGTTTTAAAAGTGGAAGTATTAGTGTGTTAGTCGCAACAGATATTGCTGCACGTGGTTTGGACATCCCTTTATTACCTCACGTTATTAATTTTGAAATTCCAAATATTTCTGAAGATTATGTACACCGTATTGGTCGTACCGGTCGTGCAGGAGCTAATGGTGAAGCGATAAGTTTAGTAAGTGCAGACGAGACTACTTTTTTACGTGACATTCAAAAATTAATTGGTATGAAATTGCCTGTAGAAATAATGGAAGGTTTTGAACCAGATCCAAACGCTTCTACAGCGCCAATTAAACCAGGACAGAATAGAAGACAACAACCTAGAAATGATAAGCCTAAAGGCGAAAAGACCAAATCTAAGGGGAATTCGTCATCAAATTCTGGTGGTCGTAATAGAACTAAGTCTAAAAGTAGAAATAACGATAGTAGACGCTAATTGTTTTATGACACTTACTTTAAAAGATAAAATCATAGATATTTGCAATAAAAAAATTGCTCAAAAAGGAGACTCCGTTGGAGTCTCTTTTTATGCTTTTTTTAAAAATAAAAATGATGATCCAGAATTGCTAATGGAAGCTGCTACTTGGTGGATACAAACTCATAAATTGGATCATTTTGAGAAAGCGTTAAAAATTAAAAGTTTAATAGAAAATATCTAGTGGAAACACAAAAAAATAATCCTTTACACGGTATAAAACTAGAACAAATCATAACGGATTTAGAATCGCATTATGGTTGGGAATACATGGGGCATGTTATAAAAATTAAATGTTTTACCGATACCCCTTCAATTAAATCTAGTTTAAAATTCTTACGCCGTACACCTTGGGCTAGAACGAAGGTAGAGCATATGTATTTACAGTATTTGAAGAAAAATAAGTAAGCTTATTGCATAGGTGTTTCTGATAAGAATTTAGCAGAATTCACGCCTTTTTTTCTATCTAAGTACCGTCTTAATACACCTCCCTTAACGTTGTTTACGTCAAACTCGACAATAAAAGCATCTTCGTCTATATTGGATATAATACGATACATTTTTTTTATGTCGATACGATTTATAATGGTGTGTATAATATCTATATCCTCAGTTTCTCCTTGGTTTATAAAACCTCTTTTTCCTTTGTAAATAGTCATGCCTGCACCAAGCTCTTTAATGATTTCGACTTTTATTTTGTCAAAATCTTTAGACACAATAGATACGCCTATAAAATCTTCAAATCCTTCAATAACCATATCTGTGACTTTAGCAGTTACAATATAAGTAAGGATAGAATACATGGCTATTTCTTTAGAAATCACAAAAGCGGTGATAGTAAATAGAATAATATTAAATAGTAGGATCACTTTACCAATACTTATCCCAAAACGGTCATTTATAAAGACGCCTAATATTTCTGATCCATCTAAAACGCATCCATTTCTGATAGCGATTCCAATACCAGAGCCTAAGAATAATCCACCAAATATGGAGATAAGAAACTTGTCTTCTGTTATAACTCCAAAGTTTTCAAAGTGAATAAATAATGCTAGACCCAAAATACTGATAACAGATTTTAGGATAATCCGTTTTGATACTGTAAAATAGCCAATGATTAAAAAAGGAATACTTATTAGGACTAGGAGTAACGAAATATTTATATGTACTAATCTGTTTATTAATAAGGCAATACCAGTAACACCGCCGTCTAAGAATCCATTTGGAAGTAAAAAGGCTTTTAAACCAATACTTGCTAAGACAATTCCAATTGCAATTTGTGCGTATTCTGATAGGGATTTTATGACTTTACTTCTTTTTGAATCCATGCTTTAGTTTGATAATTGTCTTAAACCTTCAAAAACAACAATACCGACAGAGTTGGCAAGGTTTAAACTTCTAATATGTTCGCTATATAACGGTATTTTGTAAAGTGAATTTGAATGTGTTGTGAGTAATGTTTTGTCTAAACCAACAGACTCTTTTCCAAAGACTAAAAATTGATTGTCTTTAAAAGGAATGTCCCAATGTGATTGTGTCCCATGACTAGAAAAGAAAGCAAAATTCTCATTTTTATTGATGTTAAAAAAATCTTCTTTCGATTCGTATATAATCACATCTAAATGTTGCCAATAATCTAATCCAGCACGTTTTAAACGCTTATCGCTAAGTTCGAAGCCAAAAGGTTTTACTAAGTGTAATCTGGATCCAGAAGCTAAAGCTAAACGTCCAATATTACCTGTGTTATTAGGGATCTCTGGTTCTATTAATACAATATTAAGCATGTCTGGTTTTTAATTTTATAGTTAATTTAATGATTGTAAAAGCGATTAGATATGAACTAGCACATATCGTAAATAGCATAATTTCATTTTCTTGAAAAAGAGGAAATATGTTTTTTGGATCACCTTTTAGTTTTTTCCAGTTTAATAGGAGTGTTGATGTTAATCCCAAAGTTACAAGTAAATACACATAAATGGATCTTATTTTCTTGTTATAACGCTCGATAGATCGTAAAAATATAAGTAAAAGTAGACTAGGGATATTTATAATCATAAATAGGAGCATTATTAATAAATAGCCTTTTAAATAATTAAAAATATAAGCATAAATAAAGGTGAATATATTAATATATATAATCGTAAATAGGACTATAGCCCAATCTTTGTTCAAATTATAGTGCTTTTTTAGAAGTCAATTTTACAATTATCACTCTAATTAAAAGCACCCAAGGTAAACCATGCAGTAACACATCAAACCAATCTTTAGGTTGCATGCCTGTTGCTCCTCCAGCGATCCATTTTAACTTACCCCATAGATGAGGTTCTGGAAAAAAAGGAGCTAAGCCTAAGGTTAAACATAGTAATAGAATTAGTCGGAAGTCGTTAAGTAGTTTCATAAAAAAAATGCCTATTCAAATATAATGAATAGGCATGTAATAACTAAGCTAAATCGGTTTAGCTATTTGTTTTATTTTGTTGTTTTTTGATGGTTTCACTATCGATGTCAAAATCGTTAGTTTCCATTTTAGTGTTTGCTGTAGGGTTAGTTGGATTAGTTTGTCTAACTGTTGTTTTAAATTTCTTTCTATCTTTTATCATTCCCATAATTTATATTTTTTTAGTTCGTAATAAAGATAATAATTAGGTGTCTGTTTATGTCATAAGAGGTAGTTAAACTAATGTCACTAGTTGTTAAACTCTCTTAAAGGATTATTTAAGATTCATTTTCATTTCGATCATCCTATTTTTAAATCCTTTTTTTTCATAGGCTTTGATCGCTGAGGTATTATCGCTATATACTTCTAATCTAGTTTCAGAAATATTTAGACTAATGGACCATTGTTTTAATTGCTCAATTATATTTTGAATTATACCTTGACCTCTAAATTTTGTGTCGACATACATAAAGCCCATATACGTGTACTCTGTAATTTTATGATAAGGCTTTGCTTTTACAATTTTTGCATAGCCTGAAGCGATAAGTGTATTGTCAATTGTAGCAACGATAAATTTAGCGTCTTTTGATTGTATTAAAAAGTCAAGATCGTAATATGTACAGTCGTCTTTTAAAATGCTGTCAAAAGGACGCTCGTAGGCAATAAGTTGTTGTTCGAATTGTAATAGCACAGGTTTGTCCTCTAATGTTGCTTCTCTAAACGTGATCGTTGCCATAGCTGTTGCTTTTTAATGTAATATAGTGTCTGTAAAGGCTTTTATATTGGCGTTACCGTTGTTGGTTAAGTGTTTTATAAAAGCACTTCCAATAATAGCTCCTTTTGCATATTGCGTTGCTTGTGTAAATGTTTCATTATCAGAAATACCAAAACCTATAATTTGTGGGTTATTTAGCTTCATGTCTGCAATACGTTTAAAGTAATCTGTTTGTGCTGTTCCAAAACCAGAATTACCTCCTGTCACACTAGCGCTACTTACCATGTAAATAAATCCGTTAGATATCGAGTCTATAAAATTGATGCGCTCCACACTAGTCTGTGGGGTAATTAAAAAGACATTTATTAAACCGTACTTCTCAAATGTTGCTTTGTATTGGTCATTATAAACATCTACCGGTAAATCCGGAATTATTAATCCGTCAATACCTGTCTCTTGACATTTTTTGCAAAATGCTTCCACACCATATTGTAACATCGGGTTAAAATACCCCATGATTATTAATGGAATAGATACTGTTTGTCGGATGTCTTTTAATTGATTGAATAACGTATCTGTTGTCATTCCGTTTTTTAATGCTTGTGTAGAACTAGCTTGTATAGTTGGTCCATCTGCTAAGGGGTCACTAAATGGTAATCCAATTTCAATCATATCTACGCCATTTTTTTCAAGGTTTTGAATGATGGAAACGGTGTCGTTTAAACTTGGGTAACCTGCAGAGAAGTATATGCTTAATAGCTTTTTGTCTTCTTTTAGTTTTTGATTTATTCTGTTCATTTTTAAATGAATTTATTTTAGTGTTATTAACTGAAACGGGTCAGTATGACGTTGTGTTTGTTGTTTTCTTTTCCTGTGTGATACTGAAACGAGTTCAGTATGACGTTGTTGTTGTTGTTGTTGTTGTTGTTGTTGTTGTTGTTGTTGTTGTTGTTGTTGTTGTTGTTGTTGTTGTTGTTGTTGTTGTTGTTGTTGTTGTTGTTGTTGTTGTTGTTGTTGTTGTTGTTGTTGTTGTTGTTGTTGTTGTTGTTGTTGTTGTTGTTGTTGTTGTTGTTGTTGTTGTTGTTGTTGTTGTTGTTGTGCCGTTACGTCAATCTGAACTTGTTTCAGATTCACATTATTTGTAATGTCGCAAGAATCGGATTCTTTTCTAGTGTGATGCTGAAACGAGTTCAGCATGACGTTGCGATTGTATGTTATTCTTTATGTGTGATACTGAAACGAATTCAGTATGACGTGGTGATTGTGATTTATTGTTTATATACGATACTAATTCTAGTTTGATATGACGTTGTGGTTGTTGTTTAAGCCGTTATGGCGTTACGTCAATCTGAACTTGTTTTCAGATTCACATTATTTGCAATGTCTTAAGAATCGGATTCTTTTCTTTAATTAAATTTAGTTTCCATTCCTTTTTCCAGTTTTTAATTTGCTTTTCTCTTGCTATCGCTTGATTAATATCAGTAAACTCCTCATAGTAAACTAAATCTTTCAAATTATATTTTTTAGTGAACTCAGAACCAATTCCGTTTTGATGTTCAGAGATTCTTTTATTTAAGTTCGAAGTTACACCAGTATAGAATGTTGTTCTATATTTATTTGATATTATGTAGGTATAGCTTGTTTTCATATTATGTGATACTGAAACTCGTTCAGCATGACGTTGCGATGGTGTTTTATTCTTTTTAGTACTACTAAAACTAGTTTAGCATGATGTTGCGATTGTTGTTTTCTTTTCTTGTGTGATACTGAAACTAGTTCAGCATGACGTTGCGATTGTTATTTACTCTTTTCAGTGCTACTAAAACTAGTTTAGCATGACGTTGTGTTTGTTGTTTTCTTTTCTTGTGTGATGCTGAAACAAGTTCAGCATGACGTTGTGGTTGTTGTTTAAGCCGGTATGCCGTTACGTCAATCTGAACTTGTTTCAGATTCACATTATTTGTAATGTCGCAAGAATCGGATTCTTTTTTAGTGTGATACTGAAGCGAGTTCAGTATGACGTTGCGATTGTTGTTTTCTTTTTTAGTGTTATACTGAAACAAGTTCAGCATGACGTGGTGGTTGCGATTTAAGTCGTTATTGCGTTACGTCAATCTGAACTTGTTTCAGATTCACATTATTTTAGTGTTTCAATTTCATATTATTTTGTTATTCATAAAACTGTTCCGCGCTAAGGATTGATAGGTCTGTTTGAGCGCCTCGCAGACTGCGAGCCTTGAAAGCCTGACCCTTGTGGTAACGCCCAAATATTACAGTTTAAAATAATCTATATAGTTTTGTAAATCCTTATCACCACGTCCTGATAAATTAATTACAACGACGTCTTCTGGATTAAACGTTTTATCCTCAAATACAGCAAAAGCATGCGAGCTTTCTATTGCTGGAATAATACCTTCTAATTGGCTTAATTGCAAACCTGATGTCATGGCTTGGTCGTCTGTGATTGAGATGAATTCCGCGCGACCTGTTTTGTATAAATGCGCATGCATTGGACCAACGCCAGGATAATCTAATCCTGCAGAAATCGAATACGGTTCTGTTATTTGTCCATCTGGTGTTTGCATAAGTAAGGTCTTACTTCCGTGAATAATCCCTTCTTTACCTAATACTGATGTTGCAGCACTTTCGCCAGAGTGAATCCCTTTTCCTGCGGCTTCTACCGCTATAAGTTTAACGTCAGTATCATCTAAATAATGATAAAAAGCACCTGCTGCGTTGCTACCTCCTCCAACACATGCAATAACGTAATCAGGTTTATCTCGACCTTCCTTTTCTTTTAATTGCCATTTAATTTCTTCTGAAACTACCGCTTGGAAACGGGCAACCATATCCGGATAAGGGTGTGGTCCAACAACACTTCCTATTATATAATGCGTGTTTACAGGATTATTAATCCAGTCTCTAATAGCTTCATTTGTAGCATCTTTTAACGTACGACTTCCAGATAATGCGGGACGGACTTCTGCGCCTAACATTTTCATTCGAGCCACGTTTGGTGCTTGACGTGCAATATCAATTTCGCCCATATAGACGATACATTCCATGCCCATTAATGCACAAACGGTTGCAGTTGCAACACCGTGTTGACCTGCACCAGTTTCAGCAATAATACGTGTTTTGCCTAAACGTTGCGCCATTAAAATCTGACCTATGGTATTGTTGATTTTATGTGCTCCCGTGTGATTTAAATCTTCACGTTTAAGATAGATTTTAGTATTATATTTTTCACTCAGTCGTTTTGCAAAATAGAGTGGGGAAGGGCGGCCAACGTAATCCTTTAATAAGTCGTCAAACTCTTCTTTAAAAGAAGGTTCTGCCATTATTTTAAGATAGTTTTGACGTAATTCTTCTACGTTTGGATATAGCATTTCTGGGATG
Source organism: Psychroserpens sp. NJDZ02 (assembly GCF_004843725.1). Taxonomy (NCBI): domain Bacteria; kingdom Pseudomonadati; phylum Bacteroidota; class Flavobacteriia; order Flavobacteriales; family Flavobacteriaceae; genus Psychroserpens; species Psychroserpens sp. NJDZ02. The sequence goes on from NZ_CP039451.1 coordinate 2,434,835, forward strand.
TATGCACCGCCAAATTCGCCATAATAACCTTTGTCATTAATATTAAAGCTCATAATTGTTAGCTATCAGTTTTTGTTTGAAATCGTTTAATTTGGTGGTGTCTTTTAATCCGGCAGCAGTTTCAAATTTGCTGTTTAAATCAAATCCAAGACACAAGTAAGATTCTGGTCTTTTTAAAAATAAAAGTATAGCGTCCATTTGGTCTAATCCAATACCGCCACTTAAAAAATAAGGTTTTGCAGAAGGGTAGCTTTTTAAAACGTTCCAATTAAAAGTGTACCCATTACCGCCTGGTTCTTTACCTTTGGTATCAAATAGGTAATTATCGCAGACCGTTTCATAAGGTTCTAAAACTTTAAAATCGAATTGGTTTTTTATAGAAAATACTTTAATGACATACAAATCAAGTTCTTTTAAACGTTGACACAACTCTGGAGATTCGTCTCCATGTAATTGTACACCTTGTAAGTCGTGTTTGTCAACTTTTCCTTTTATATAATCGAAAGTAGAATTAACAAATACTCCTATTTTTTTAATGTGTTCTGGTAATTCTGGAATCACACCATCAAAATAACGAGATGATTTTTCATAAAAAATAAAACCCATATAATTTGGATCAAGAGCGGCAACATCTAAGATGTTGTTCTCATTTTTCATTCCACATACTTTTAATTTCATAACTTTTATTTTTTTAAATTCTCTATAAATAGTTTTGCATGCGCTCCTGCATTGTCGGTTTTCATAAAATTTTCACCTATTAAAAACCCTTTGTAGCCAAATGGTTGTAGTGTTTTAATAGCGTCGATAGTACTGATGCCGCTTTCTGATACTTTTACAAAATCATCAGGAATTAGACTGCTTAGTTGTTTGCTTGTGTCTAGACTAACTTCAAATGTTTTTAAATTTCTATTATTAACACCTAACATATCCAATGTTGGCATTAATGATTTATGCAGTTCGGCTTCATTATGTACTTCTAAAAGTACATCAAGATTTAGACTTTTAGCCAGTTCTGAAAATTGTTTAATTTCTGCTGTCGTTAAAATAGCTGCAATTAGTAAAACAACATCAGCTCCATACGCTTTAGCCTCGATAATTTGATAAGGGTCTATGATAAACTCTTTTCTTAATAACGGTAGATTACAACTTGCTCTAGCCGTTAATAAATCGTCTAAACTTCCACCAAAATATTTTCCATCCGTTAAGACAGACATACCGCAAACGCCAGCGTCTTCGTATCCCTTAGCAACATCAAAGACATTTAAGTCGTGATTTATGACTTGTTTTGATGGAGAACGACGCTTGTGTTCTGCAATAATACCTGTGTTACTTTCTCTTATTTTTTTTGCCAGAGATACGGTTTGGCGTTCAAACAAAATAGAGCGTTCCAGTTGCTTGACAGGAATTAGTTGTTTGCGAAGGTTAACTTCGACACGTTTATCTGCTGTGATTTTATCTAAAATATTCATTTCTGTTTCTATAGTTAGCAATCCAAGTGTCTACAGGATACTGCTATTGTTTACTTTTATTTACTTAAGGCTATCAGTTTTTCTAGACTAGCTTTAGCACGTCCACTTTCTAGACTTTCTTTAGCTAATTCAAAGCCTTCTAAATGTGGAATCTGCTTAGCGGTTGCGATTGCTAAACCAGCATTTGCGCAAACCACATTATTTTGTGCTTCTGTCCCTTTGCCTTTAATGATGTTTTTGAAAATTTGAGCAGCATCCTTTACCGTATCTCCTCCAAAGATATCCGATTGTTCTATTTGTACTACACCCAAATCAGAAGGGCTTAACATCGTTTCTGAACGGTTAGAAATGATTTTTGTGTTTCCTGTTAAAGAGATTTCGTCGTAACCATCTAAAGCATGTACGATACTATAGTTTTTATCCGTGTTTTGATAAAGGTATCCGTAAATACGTTGTAATTCTAAATTAAAAACACCTACCATTTGATTTCTCGGAAAAGCTGGATTTACCATTGGTCCAAGCATATTAAAAAAGGTTTTAACACCTAGTTCTTTACGTATTGGGGCCACGTTTTTCATGGCAGGGTGAAACAATGGTGCATGTAACACACAGATCCCTGCTTTTTCTATGGAGTATTTTAAAAAATCAGGTTTATTAGAAAAGTGAATCCCTAAAGCTTCCATGACATTAGACGATCCTGAAGCAGAGGAGACGCCGTAATTCCCATGTTTTGCAACATTTACACCAGCACCAGCAGTTACAAAAGAGGCCAGAGTGGAGATGTTAAACGTGTCTTTACCATCACCTCCAGTACCGCATAAATCGATAGGATCAAAATCGGATAGATTTACAGGAATACATAATTCTAATAACGCATCACGAAATCCTTGAAGCTCTTCTAATGTTATGCTTCTCATCATATAAACGGTTAGGAAAGAAGCGATTTGACTTTGATTATATATGCCTTTAGAAATATTAACTAATACCCGTTTTGCCTCCTCGCTAGAGATGCTTTCTTGGTTTATTAATCTGTTTAGTATTTGTTTCATTTTTTATATTTAACGCCTTTTTTACAAAAGGGAACTTGTGATATTAAAAATTTTTATTGACGTAAATTTTACTTACAAAAACGGAATACATTAACTATTTACCCAGTTTTTTAATATTTGTTTTCCGTTAGGTGTTAAGACACTTTCTGGGTGGTATTGCACACCTCTAACATCATAAATGCGATGTCTTAAGGACATGATTTGTCCATTTTCGTCAAAGGATGTGGCCTCTAGAGCATCTGGTAAATTAGGATTAACCACCCAAGAGTGGTAACGTCCTACTTCTATCGTTTTATCCATGTTTTTAAATAGCACTTCGTCATCCACAACAATATTTACGTTGGTAGCAACACCGTGATACACGTCTTCTAAATTAATTAAAGAACCACCAAAAACTTCTCCAATAGCTTGTTGGCCTAAACAGACCCCTAAAATACTTTTTGTTGGGGCGTACATTTTTATAATAGCTTTTAATAAACCTGCTTCTTCTGGGATTCCTGGTCCTGGAGACAATACTATTTTATCAAAAGCATCCACTTCTTCAAGTGTTAATTTGTCGTTTCGTTTTACAATAACTTCACAATTTAAATCTTCTAAATAGTGAACTAAGTTGTAAGTGAAACTATCGTAGTTATCTATTACTAATACTTTCATTTATATATTTTTTGATTTCCGCTTAAGCGAAAACTTTTTATTTGCAATTCCATTTTTTACTAAATACGAGCTGTCGGATTAAATGTCTTCAGCTAACTGTATTGCAGTTGTTAATGCTCCAAGTTTATTATATACTTCTTGTAGCTCGCTTTCAGGATTTGATTTTGACACTAACCCAGCACCTGCTTGCCAATGTAGTTGATGATTTTTACTCATAAATGTTCTAATCATTATGGCGTGATTATAATTGCCGTCAAAGTCCATAAAACCAATAGCGCCACCATAAAATCCACGACTTGTTTTTTCGTATTTTTCTATTAGTTGCATGGCTTTATGTTTTGGTGCTCCGCTTAATGTTCCAGCAGGGAAGGTGTCTGCGACCACTTGCATAGTCGGTGTATTGTCATGTACCTTTCCGGTAACTTTACTAACTAAATGTATCACGTGAGAGAAAAATTGAGCCTCTCTGTAAGTAACTACTTTTACATCGCTACCATGTCTGCTTAAATCGTTTCTTGCCAAATCGACTAACATGACATGCTCTGCGTTTTCTTTAGCATCTTGTGCTAACTTTTTAGCTAATATTTGATCTTCTTCGTCGTTTCCTGTTCTTTTAAAGGTTCCTGCTATGGGGTGGATTTCGGCTTGACCGTTATTAACGACTAATTGCGCTTCTGGAGAACTTCCGAAAATTTTGAAATCTCCATAATCAAAATAGAAAAGGTAAGGGGATGGATTGATGCTTCTTAAAGCACGATACACATTAAACTCGTCACCTTTAAAGGCTTGCGAGAATTTTTTGGATAATACTAATTGAAACACGTCGCCTCGAGCACAATGTTTTTTAGCTAGTTCTACTTGCGCTTTATATTCGTCGTCCGTTAAATTTGACTCGATTTCAGAGTCCGTTTTAAATGTATAAGACGCAAAATTTTTGGAGCTTATTAATTGTAGAACTTCATCGATGTTATTTTCGGTTTCAAAACAATGGGCAAAAATATAAGCTTCGTTTTTAAAGTGATTTATAGCGATGATGTTTTGATATACTGCATAATAGACATCAGGAATGTCTAACGAATTTGGTTTTTTAGAAATTTTAACATCTTCAAAATGTTTAACCGCATCATAAGCCGTGTATCCAAAGATTCCGTTGTTTATAAATTTGAATTCTTCTTCAGATTTAACCTTAAAACGTTTGGTAAACTTATGAATCATTTCGGTTACATTATTACGCACCTTATTTTTCATCTCACTACCATCAGGAAATGTCTGTGTAATTGAAGTGTCATCAACTTTAATGGACGCAATAGGATTAAAACAGATGTAAGAAAAACTATTATCATTAGCATGGTAATCGCTACTTTCTAATAAAATACTATTAGGATACTTATCTCTAATTTTTAAGTAGATACTTACGGGCGTAATGGTATCAGCTAGGATCTTTTTGTAATGTGTGTATAAACTGAATGTTTTCATTTTGATTGATTCTATTTCAAGACCTCTTGTTTAATAGAGATCATTAATTTGTTTGCAATTCCGAAAAATTTCGAAATAAAAAAAAGGCTTGTCGTGAATGACAAGCCTTTTTGTATAGTTATTTAAATAATACGTATAGGATTAGTTCACGAAGTTTGCGTTTCGAGAGTTCCACCACCAAGTATGATTTAATTTTGTGTTCATGTTTATTGTAAAGTTCAAATATATAAATCAATTTTTAGTTTTTCAAATTTTTAGCTTTTAATTATTTGTTAAAAGTGAAATGAGAGGCAGTTTTATATCTAAATTAACTTATATACTCTACTAGTATCGTGTAAATAAGCAATGTTGCCATGAAAATATTAAAGACTTTTAATGTTCTAAAATTTGACATGTTTTAATTTTATTTAGTATAATAAGAACGTTTTAAAAGGTTTTTGATTTTTGTTTTTCTCCTTACCGTGAACAGTTAAATGCTATTTGAGCAATTGTTGAGATGGAATAACTGTTAATACTGCATGGAATAATATATGCTTTGTTAAAATAAAAAGAGATTAATACAGAGGTGCTTAAGGTAATTGGGGGCTATACAAGTTTAAATGTAGCATAAATAATGTTTGATTTGAGAGATTAGATGTAACATTTCGGATTTTTTTACGTCTATATACTAAAGAAACGTTAATTTTGAACTTTAAATTAATAGTACAAGAAAATGGCAGATTTATTACAATCAGATTGGGTATCTCAATTGGAGAAAGATGATAACGCAGTTATACTTGATGTTAGAACAGACGGAGAGGTAGCAGAAGGAAAAATACCAAATACAATACATATTGATATATATAAAGGACAAGGTTTTATATATGCTGTGGAAGAATTAGATAAAACTAAAAACTTTTATGTATACTGTAGATCAGGAGGAAGAAGTGCACAAGCTTGTGCTATAATGAACCAATTAGGCTTTGAAAACACATACAACCTTGTAGGAGGTTTTAATGAGTGGTCAGGGGACGTTGAATAATATATAATTATGAAAAAAATAGCAATAGTTTTAAATCTTATGCTTTTGTTGGTGTTTAGTTGTAGCGAGCAGATGGAAGGCGAGATAAAGAAAGTATCTCCTGAAGAAATGCAGACATTATTACAGTTAGATAATGTACAATTGGTAGATGTTAGGACGGCTGAAGAGCTTAAGTCTGGTTACATTGCATTGGCACAAAATATAGATTTTATGTCTCCAACATTTGATAAAGATATTCAAACTTTGGATAAAGAAAAGCCTGTAATGTTGTATTGTCAAAAAGGCGGAAGAAGTGCAAAATGTGCAGAGAAAATGATTGATTTAGGTTTTAAAAAAATATACGACCTTCAAGGCGGTTTCTCCAAATGGGAACATGATGGATTACCCTATAGAAAAAAATAAATATTATAAAAAATCCCAATCTGAAAAGGTTGGGATTTTTTTTTGGAATTAATATGTAATAAAGCCGTTTTAGTATAGATAGGTCTATCGTCTATGAGGCCTGATCTAGTATGTTAATTTAGTTTAGCTTGTTTTTTTAGTTTATTAATCCAGATTATAGTTCCGGTAATGGGCAGTGATGTTGCTATTAGGCAACATATAAAATAGATAAGTTTACTTGTAAAGCCCAAAAATGATCCGACATGAATACCTCTTATTATGCTAGCAATTTTGGATCCAAAACTTTCATCTTTAAAGAGTGATTTTGAAACCAACTCATTTGTGTAAGGGTTAAATTGCAATTTATCTGCAGCATCATAAGCTAAAAATAAATTGCTTTTTTTTCTTATCATAATACTTTGGTTGTTTTTTAGTGGTAGCGTAACTCTAGTCACGGCATTTTGATAAGGTAATATGCTATCTGTGTTTTTTAGTAAGGCCATGTAATTAATGGCTGGTTTGTCGTTATGCACCGTGTCAACAGGTATAGTCGTATCAAATCTTGATTTTCCGATTTTATCGCCTAAAACAGTTTCTAAACCATCATAATACCATTGGAAAGACCAGAGTAGTCCTGTTAATCCCATAAGTAGCATTGGGAAAAGGGCGTAAAAACCAAAGGTGTTATGGATGTCGTAGTTTATTCTTTTCCAATTAGCCTTTGTTTTTAAATTGAATCCCTGTTTCCATGATTTCCATTTTTTAAATTGCTTTATTTTTCTAGGCATCCAAAGTATTAGCCCTGAAAGACATAATATTATAAAAATGATAGTGCATACACCAACAATAGGTCGTCCTATTGTTGTGTCAAGTAGTAAAAAACGATGTACCTCTTCTACTTTGTGAAGAAAAGCTTTTGTTTTACCTGTTGCTTTTATTTCTTGGCCTGTAAATGGATTTATTTGAACAGATTTACCTCTAGCAGGTTTTCCTGAATTGGATTCTTTTTTAGTCAGCAGGGTAAATTGTAAATTTTGAGTGTCTTCTTTAAAGAAAATAAAGTCTTTTATAACATGATTATTAGCTTCTAGAGAGGTAATGATTTCTTGATACGGTAATTTTTTGTTTGTTTTTTCTGAAAAATGGTCTTGCTTATCAATCAATAATACTAATTCTGTATCAAAAGCTAGAATGGTTCCAGTTAAACAAACAACAAACAAGACCATACCACTAATTATACCTAGCCAAAGATGGATATCATTAATAAGTTTTCTAAAGGTGTATTTTCTCATATTTAGAAATGATATTTATTTGAACTTATTTTTTAAATGCACATTATCAGGGTTTGTTTTTTTATTGATATTATTTAAAATAATAGCATTCTCGTTTTCACCGCGTTTTAAAGCTAATTCGACTACTCTATCTAAATAAGGACCTTGTGGCTTAATTGTAAACCCAAGTTTTTTTGATATGTCTTGATAGTGCTGCTCCAATAATGAAGGGTTTTTAATAAGCTCTTTTACATTAATTCTATACCCTTTAAAAACGGATCGTAGACCATCAATAAGTGATGGTAATACTACGCTTCCATGGTCTTCATCTTTATAGTACTTAGTATTCAGATTTAAATTTTTTGCTATGGAAGCTTCTAAAATTTCGATCATATTTTTTTTAGCTGTAAAATGAGCTTCGTGTTGCTTACTGGGTGTTTTTTGGTTTCCTATGGAGTTAGCATTAGCAAAAAATAAAGTTCGTCTTTTAAAATCTGTTGTTGGAATACTGTTCTTTAATTTTTTGACAAGGACTTCATTATCCCACCATAAACTAGGATCTATAGCGATGTAAGCATTAAATTGTGGTGTTTCTTTTAAAAAGGAATTTATAGCAAACAGACCTCCAAAAGAATGGCCAATAAGTATTTTGTAATCTAAAGTGTTGTAGTTTTTATTGATTTCAGGAATCAATTCGTCAGTTATAAACGTTTCAAATATATCGGCACCACCATTTTGATAGGATAGACTATCAACAGTTGTTGGTGTTAAATCCCTAGATCTGTTCGTGTTTTTTATGGCAACAACAATACATTCTGGAATTAGAGGGTAATACCCATTAGATAGGTTTTTTACCATACCAGAGGTTACATGGAAGTATTTTTCGCCATCTAATAAATAAATTACAGGATATTCTTGATTTTTAAAGTTAGTATTGTTATAGTTTTCAGGGAGGTAAACCCAGTAGTCTCTTGCTTCATTTAATATGGTCGATTGTAGTGTTTTGACTTGTCCAATCTCAATGTTTTGAGCGAGAGATAACATCGAAAATAGGCAAAAGGTATAAAGAATTAAATTTCTCATAAGTATGTTGTATTAAACTAGAAAAGAGAACGCTAGAAAACGTTCTCTTTATATTATTGTTTGTTTTGACTAAAAGACACTATAAAATAAACCGACTTTAAAGTTAAAGGGTTTTTGAGGGATTCCGTAACCATTGTAGTATTCTTGATCAAAAAGATTGTCTACTTTTAAGCTTACTTTATATTTGTCTTTTTTGTAAAATACAGTAGCATCTACAGTTGTATAAGCATCGGATCCAAAATTATTGGCTGTGCTATTATAGATTTCGCTCATGTGGTTAGCTCCTAAACCGAAACCTAAACCTTTGGTTTTTCCTTTTAAAGCTTGATAGCTCAACCAGAAGTTCCATACGGTTTCGGGGGTATAACTTAAACTATGACCTATAACCGATTCATTTCCAAAGTTTACTTTTTCTAGAGTGGCATTATTTTTAGTGTATCCAGCTACAATATTTAATCCTGGTAAAGGATTAGCAATAAGGTCAATTTCAAAACCTTTACTAAGGGTTTCGCCTGTTTGAGAACTAATACCATTTTCATCAATAATTATATCATTGTCAATGTTAATGTTGTAGTAACTTATGGTACTTAATAATTTACCATCAAAAAAGTTTAATTTTGTACCGATTTCAAATTGTTTAGCACGTTCAGGGTCCCAAGTTACAATATCTCCATTACCATTATCAGATGGTGCATTATTGCTTAATCCATCCATGTAATTAGCAAATACTGAGGCTTTATCATCAAACGGGTTATAGGCTAAGCCAAGCTTTGTACTTATTCCATTTTGGTTGTAACCATTAGAACCCTCTGTACCATTTGCGATGGTGTTATGAGCCATAAAACGATCAAAACGTAAACCTCCAGTAAAGGTTAATTGTTTATTTATAGTTATCGCATCAAAAGCATAAAAACCTAAAGTTTGAAACTTAGTAATGGTTTTGTTTTTTGTTTGATCTGCTAAATTGGCTTCAAATTGATCGTTTGTAAGTCCAGTGATTACTGGGTTTGTTGTGTCAACTGGGTCTATAGCATTCCAAACACCAGTACGTTGCGTGTCATCTAAATTATTAAAATAACTAATTCCAGATACAAATTTATTGTCTATGTTATCTCCTTCAATAACATTTAAAAAATCTTGTTGGATATGTGTACTTTGTGTTTCTCTAGGATCTAACTGCAGGTAATATCTACCAACGGTTGTTTCATCTAGCATAACGGCTCTAAGGTAATTAGCATCAGTAAAAGTACTCGCTTTTGTAAATGTTGTTTTTGAAGTCCAAGTATCAGTTAAGTCATAATCTATTTTTATTTGACTGACTAGGGAAGAGAAATACCCAGCCATTTCGTTAGTCCCATAATTAGTATCATAATCCCAACTCAAATCATTCCATGAGTTTACGTTGTCAGAAATAAGAGTTCCTGCAACACCTCTTGCAAAACTTAAATTTCGTTTCCCTTGGTTATATTCCAAGTTTGCCATTACTGTGACCTTATTAGATAGTTCAAAGGTTAAAGAAGGCGCCAACATAAATTCTTTGATAATACCTTGATCTTGAAAACTACCCTCGCTATTGTAAGCCCCGTTTAATCTAAAAAAAGCAGTTTTGTCTTTATTTAAAACCGTGTTATAGTCAACAGTCGCTCTGTTTTGATCCCATCTTCCTGTGATATACCCTAGGTCTAATTTTTTGCCATTATACGCTTGTTTAGTGACTTTGTTTACAATACCTCCAAAGTTTGCAATGTTGTTAACATTAGATCCATAAAATAAGGCTGCTGGTCCTTTGATAAGCTCTATACGTTCTATGTTTTGTGGGTCAATAGGTGCTTTAACCCAAGCGATTCCTCCATTTCTAATATGTACATCTGACCTAAACCCTCTTAAATAAACACTTACATTACCATCGTTAGTTTGTACATATCCACCTCCTGTGATACTTTTAAAAGCGGATGGTAAGTCAGTTGTAATTTGTTCTTTTAATAAAGCATTGGTTACTACTGAGTAGGATTGTGGATTATTGATGTTTTTTAGTGGGACTCTGGATACATATTCAGATGCTTTATGTGCAAATTGATTTAGACGCTCGGCAACTATAATAACCTCATCCAGTTGTTCTTGGTTTTCATCTAATTGAATATCTTCTATTGTGATTTCGGAAGCATTTACTTCTATTTCGATGGATTGTTTTTGCATTCCTATTAACGAGAAGTCTAAAGTGTAATTTCCGTGAGGAATATTTTTAATAGTGTAATGTCCATCAATATCTGTAATGGCCCCTTTATTTATAGCGTGAACGATTACGTTTATAAAAGCTGCGGGATTATCATCTGATGTCACGACTTTTCCGCTAATAGTACTTGTGGTTTGTTGGGCGTATGTTGTGGTTATAAAAACCAACGCTATGATTGTTTTGAGGAGTTTTGATACTTCCATAATGTTAATTTGTTTTTTGCTTTGAAATGTAAATAGTTAGTTTATCTTACTAAGAATATTAATTTATGATATTGTGCATTTCTGCATTTTTAATGGTTTATTAGTTAATATGATAGCCGTTTTAATTTAGACTGTTTTAATTTAGACTAATTATAAATAATATTCATATTTTTGTGCAAATGTAGATTATTAAACGTCTCATGATATAACGTAAAAGGATTTTTAACCAACGCAAAAGGAAGCCATGAAAACTATTTTAAAAAGTTCTATATTCGAAAATAACGTGTTGATTAAGACTTTTGAAAAAGATTTTAAGACTTCCAATTTTAGTGAGAAAACAGTGGCTATTGATTACACTTCGGTAAAAGGGACACTAACGGAAATATCCGTTAGTGGTCTACGAGTATTAATAAGAGATGTTGAAACTGAAGATTATAATGTGGAGGTACATCATAATTTTCCGTTTTTTAAATTACAATTTGAGATTGAAGGTTTTAGTCATTATAACCCCTTAGATCAGGATTGTCCAGAGGTTTATATACCTAATAATCATTACAATTTATTCTACTTGCCAAAAGTACATGGTACTTTAAGTTATAAGAAAGGACATAGAAAAACTTTAGAAATCTTATTTACCGAAAATTATTTGAAAGCTATTATTGGCAAAAACTTTAAACAAATATTGCATCGGTTTGGTGCTGCTATTTTAAGTGAAACCGCCTTTTTTATGTGGCAGAAAAGTCAACCTATAACCACTGATTTACAAAATCATATTGATGAAATTAGATTTTGTAAGTATCCTAAAGATTTAAAAAAGCCCTATTTAGAAGCTAAAATAAAAGAGTTGCTGATTTTATTATTAGCACAAACCAATGAAGATAGTAATAATAAGGCACCATATAATATATCAGAAACCGATTATAATGCCATATTGAAAGTAGAACATTATATTAAAACTCATTTAAAAGCGTCCTTAACCATTGCTGAATTAGCTGTTATTGCTGGTATGAATACGACTAAATTGAAGCAAAGTTTTAAGCTCATATTTTCTACTACCATTTTTAAATATATATCCTGTTTAAGAATGGAAGAAGCTAAACAGCTTATTTTAGAAGAGAAATTTACTATAGCTGAAGCAGCCTATCATGTAGGATATAAGCACCCTCAACATTTTACAGTGGCGTTTAAGAAAATTTATGGTTATGTGCCTAGTCACTTAATTTGTGATAGAAAGGTATTTTAAAACGTAATATAGTTTTAATCAGATTTTCGACGTTTATATCGTGATAACCCCATATTGACAATAATTGTTTTGGTAGTCCTTGAATATTGACGTTAGCGTTTAACTGAAAGTTAAATCACTAACTATATTTTAAAGGGACATATTGCTATTAGCAAATGTAGAAAGTTAAGGTTGTAAAAAAAGTAAAAGTAATAATGACGTTTTTAAACAAAATGGACACCTATATAGCACTCATAAAAAATAAAACCCTTAAAACTAGATAGTTAAAAGGGTTTTAGTGGAGTCGGAGAGAATCGAACTCTCGTCCAAACAAGTAACCAAAAGGCTTTCTACACGTTTATTCTTTTCTTGGGTTTTCGATTATAAGCTGGTTAAAGACAACCCACTTACAACTTATCTTTTTTAGTTTCAACAAAGCATCAAAGCGCTACTAAGTCTATATTGACATTTTCGATGCCTCAAATGGAACGCCGTCAATCAAGGCTTTCCGGAGACATAAAGCTCGTACACCTAGTGTACCGAGGCTTAATCCTACTATAATTCGGATTAGGCAGCTAAAGCGTAGTTATTCTCGCCGATTAAAAAGTTGGTCTAGTCTTTAACGTGTTTCAATACCATTACACGACGTGCTTACAATCTAATTAATCTTGCTGTCAAAACCAGTCGACCCCAGATATAATAAATTATACTATTTTGGCGTTACCAATTTTTGCTTTTAATGGCAAAAATGGTCGGGCTTTCCACTTTATCTTTTGCAAAAAAAGCAAAAGGATGTCGTTGCAATCCCTAACGCAACTCACTCAAACTACAAAGCAAAGCATAAGCAGTTTAAAATAGCAAGGATGCAAAATTACTAAAAAGTTTGCTAAACCTTGCAATAACCACTAAATTAGTGCAAAAATTATTCCAAACGCATAATATGAAATTCGCAATTATAAAAGAACGTAAAAATCCACCAGATAGACGTGTGGTTTTTTCTCCAAAAGACTTGAAGCAATTAAAAACTAATTTCCCGGAAGCGGAGTTGGTTGTTGAGTCTTCAGATATCCGAGTATTTAATGATGCCAATTACCAAGGGTTAGGGGTTCAAGTGTCTGACAATGTTTCTGATGCGGATGTTATGTTTGGTGTTAAAGAAGTGCCTATTGATGCTCTGATACCTAATAAAAAATACTTTTTCTTTAGTCATACTATAAAAAAACAACCTTATAATAGAACCCTTTTAAAGGCTATTTTGGATAAAAATATAGAAATGTATGACCATGAAACTATTGTAAAACAAAGTGGAGCAAGGTTAATTGGTTTTGGGCGTTATGCTGGATTAGTTGGTGCTTACAATGGTTTCAGGGCTTTAGGTTTGCGTGACAATTTATTTGCGTTGCCTAAAGTAGAACATTTAAAAGATTTAGAGGCTGTAAAAAGTGAGTTGGATAAAATCACGGTGCCTAATATTAAGATCTTATTATCAGGAACAGGAAAAGTCGCAAAAGGGGCTAAAGAAATTTTGGACCACTTGAAAATAAAAGAAGTCAGTGATGCGTTATATTTAACGTCAGAGTTTACGGAGCCTGTGTACTGTATGGTTGACGTTATGGAGTATTCTAAACGTAAAGATGGTAAAGTCGGCGATAAATGGGCCTTTTATAAAGATGCAACAGATTACGAAAGTAACTTCATGCCGTATGCTAAACAAACAGATTTTTTTATAGCTGGTCACTTTTTTGGAGATGGAGCACCTTACCTATTTACAAGGGAAGATGCTAAAGATCCTGAATTTAGAATAACCATGGTAGCGGATATATCGTGTGATATTGATGGACCAGTGGCTACAACTATTAGACCATCAACTATTGCAGATCCTTTTTATGGATATAATCCTAAAACAGAACAAGAGGTGGCATTTGATGATAAAGAGGCTATTACTGTTATGGCTGTTGATAATTTACCATGCGAGTTGCCAAAGGATGCTAGTGAAGGTTTTGGAGATATGTTTTTAAAACATGTCATTCCTGCGTTTTTTAATGGTGATGCGGATGGTGTTTTAAAACGCGCTAAGATTACCGAAAACGGTAAGTTGACTAAACGCTTTAGCTATTTACAGGACTATGTAGACGGAAAAGAATAATATCCTAGTTAGGATTTATACGGTTCTACTGGTTTTATTTATGTAACTATTACACTATTAAAAAAATGAAAAAACTAAAGTTTATACTCCCATTATTAGCGATGTTATTTTCTTTTTCTTGTGAGAAAGACAATAATATCCCATTAAATCAACAACAAGTGGATGGTTTAACAAGCAATCCGTTTCTAGATAATTTTGGAAGCAGCATAACAGCCCGTTTTATTGGTACGGTAGTTAACGAAGACCATACTCCAATTTCTGGAGTAACTATAACTATTGGATCCTCTATGGCGATTACAGATGCTAATGGTGTGTTTTCTGTAGAAGAAGCCATTGTTTATGAAAAATTCGCTTATGTAAAAGCAACTAAAAATGGTTTTATAGAAGGGTCTAGAACGTTGGTGCCAACAGATGGTGTAAATCAAGTGGCTATTATGCTATTAGATATAGACCCTATTGCAACGGTTGCTTCAGGACAAGCATTGACTTTTGATTTGCCTGGAGGGGTATCGGTTGATTTGCCAGCAGATTTTGAAACTGAATATGGTTATGCCTATCAAGGTGATGTGTCCGTAGTTATAAAACATTTAAACCCGGATAACGAAAGCATGAGTTTACAAATGCCTGGCGCATTGATTGCAGAAAATGCAAGTGGCGATTTACGTGTTTTGGAAACTTATGGTATGATTGCGGTAGAGTTGGTTGGCGAAAATGGCGAAGATTTAACTATGGCAGATGAGACCTTTGCTACCATTAGTATTCCAGTACCGACAAATGCGACTAGCTTACCAGCAACAATACCCTTATGGTACTTTGATGAGGTTTATGGGTATTGGAAAGAAGAAGGTTTTGCAAATTTAGAAGGAAATAAATATGTTGGCGAGGTTTCTCATTTTAGTTTTTGGAATTGTGATGCGCCTTTTGCTTCATTAGAGTTTTGTGTGACTTTACAAGATGAGAATGGTAATCCTTTGTCTAATAATTATGTGCAATTACAAAGAACAGTGACTAGTTGGAATTCGTATTCTGGAGGGTATACAGATCAAAATGGTTTAGTTTGTGGTTTAATTCCTGCGGACGAAGCTTTAACGCTAACAGTTCAAGATTATGGTTGCGTTACAAATGACTATATCGAAACTATTGGATCATATTCTGAAGATACAAATATGACTATTATAATACCAGAGACCACTGCATTGACAACTAATTTACTTGGTGTATTTAACGATTGTAATGGTGATGCAGCAACAAATGGATATGTACAATTGTTTTATAACAATGTGTCCTCTATAATTCCAATAACAGACGGACAGTTGGATTTGATAATCGATTACTGCACTACGGATACTAGTTTTTCTGCTCAGTTTTTTGATGTAACAAATGGTCAAAGTACGGATGCAGTAACGGGTAATTTTACTACTGTAACAACAGATTTAGGAACACAGTTGTCTTGTACAGATTTATCAGATAGTGATGCTGATGGGGTTTTAGATTTAAATGAAGATCTTAACGGAAATAACGACCTTGAAGATGATGATACAGATCAAGATGGAATACCTGATTATTTAGATACTGATGATGATGGAGATGGTATAGAGACCATAGATGAAGATTATGATAATGATGGAAACCCAATGAATGAGGATAGTGATGGCGATCAGATACCAGATTATTTAGATGCTCAGGATGTTATTGTTTTTAATTCGGAAATTTATGCGACTAATTGCGATGCTAGTAATGCACAATATGATTTGACAGAAACATATGGTGTGATATATCCAAATACAGATTTTAGCTATTTTGAAACACAAGCTGATGCAGAAGCGTCTATTAATGCAATAATCAACACTAGTATTTATACTAATTCTAGCCTATTAGAAGTGCTGTTTGTGGTAACAACAAATACTATTACTAATCAATCGGCAATAGGGCAGTTGGATTTATTGGGATTAGAGTTTATTGATAGTGATCAAGATGGTATTGCAGATTGCGATGAGATTTCTGGTTTAGATAATGGTTTTGGAACGTGTAGTCCTAATGGCAATATTACAGATCCTAATAATGCGGATAGTGATGGTGATGGGGTTGATGATTGTGCCGAATCAAATTCAGGTACTGATCCAAATGATCCTTTAGATTTTTAAATATTTAGATAATAATAATAATAATAATAAGCGTCCTAATTTAGGACGCTTTTTTTGTTTCATGAAGTAGTTTAAATACATAATAAAATACACCTAAAAATAAGCCAAAGCATAGTGTAAACAACCAAGCAGAAGTATGTGATTTGGGTTGCATTACTATGTTGAAAATAGTTTCAATTATAGAATAGGGTTTATTGATGATTTCCCAAGAATTGAATCTTAAAAACCGACCTAAGTATACTCCAAAACCGACTAATATAAATAGTAGTGGTAAACTTAATGAGACCATACGCTTTTCGACGTAAGTCTTAAAAATAGACTCCATAGTTAATACGGATTTGAAAAACAGAAATAATCCTGTGATAGCAAAAACAACAATGATTAACGTATCTAACCAAATAAGATCAGTACTACTATAACGTAGATGAAATAAATCCGTAATTATGTACGGGGCGTTTGGTAAAAAGAGTAACCATATTCCGCTAAGGATTATAAGTGATATGGTATTGATTTGCTTTAAAGTCGCTAAATAACTGCTGATTAAATAAGGTACTCCTGCCAGAAAAAGATTCCATACTAAAAATAAAAAGTAGTGGGATTGTGTTAGTTTTATTCTGAATAGGAGCAATAGTACACTAAAGGCAGATAATAGTGTTAGTACTGAAAGGGTTTTTGTTTCAGTGGCGATGAACTGTTTAATGGTTTTCATTTGAAAGATAGGTTATATCTATAAAATAGATGGTTATGATGCCTAAAGCGTAAGCGATTAAATCTTCAATACTAAAATGACTACCAAGGATTATAGAGGCTAATTTATTTGTTCTTAAGTTTAAAAGATCAAGTAGGTTAATTAATTGAGCAAATTCGATAGTAAAGGATATAATTAGAGCGGTTAACGCAATCTGTATGGCTTTCATTTTAATAACACTTTTTATTGCGCAATACACCAAAATAGAAGCTAGAAAATCGCCTACAGTAAAACGGATAAAGCCATCTTTTAAAAAGTAGGCAATAGCAATTTCTATTAGTAGTAAGGCAAACGTTAGGAGTGTAAATAAAGGATTAAATTTTAGTGTCATTTATATTTCAATTTTAGGACCTAAAAATTTAGGTTGTTTGTTAATTACGATGTCTATTATAGCTTTAGTTCGAGCTAAATATTCTCTAACTTTTGTACGAAATCCGTAACGCCCTTTGATAGCTTTAGCATTAAAGGCTATAACGTTTAAGTCATTGTTTTCTGCAAGGTAAATAGCGCGTTCGTTATGGAATTGTTGTGATATAATTGTAAAACTGTTTAGTCCAAATATCTTTTTGGCTCTGACTACCGAATCTAATGTTCTGAAGCCTGCATAGTCCAATATGATTTTATCCTCAGGAACACCCAACAGCATCAGATCTTGCTTAAATGTAGAAGGCTCGTCATAATCTGCGGTGCTGTTATCGCCACTAATTAAAAGGTATTCGATTTTTTTATTTTGATAGAGTAGGAAAGCTGCCTCCAAACGGTATTTGTAATACAAATTGACACGGTTACTATGACCAACATATTTACCTGCACCTAATACTAATCCAACTCTGTTTTTTGGAATAGTATCAATAGTACTATACAGTTTTCCTTCGGCATTATAGTTAATATGAAAATTAGCTAGTAAAATAGCAAGCACTAAAAGGATGGCTAATTTGAAACCACGTATGATATATTTTTTCATGTTTAATAGTTTAAATTAATAAAAATGGACCCTCGTAAATTACTAATTGAGGTATTAAGTAATCCTTTGTAATCTAAGTTGTAAAAAGTATTAGCACTTTTTCCAATACGATAGGATTTTAGATAGTATTTCCAGTATTCTGGCAATATTATAGACCCAATGGCAATGACACCAAAAAGGTAAATACTGCGTTTTCCATTTCCAAAACAGAGGTATTGTAAAGCAATTTCGTCTTCTTCATTACTATTATAACCAGTCATCACATGATAGGCGTCGTGACGTTCTACTTTAGGAATTAATTCGAATCCATTGCTGTCTAAAAACAGTCCTAAATGATGACCAAAAGTTTTAGGACTGTATTCTAGCAATTGCTCTTTTTTAATACCCCAAGGTTGGTTAGTTTTAAAATAGGTTGTGTAAATATGTTGTGTGACTTTAAAAAGCCAAGCGATTAATTGTTTACGTTGTTTTTTCATAGATTTATTGTTTTGCAAACCATACCCAAGATTGACAGGTTGTTATAAAGGCTGAGGTGAAAAAGATTAGTCTTAAGGAGTCAATATGTGTTGACATTAGAATGAATACAGCAAAGCAAAAAAAGAGCATGGCGTAATACGGAAAGTATAATTTGAATATAGACTTACGACTTATTTTGTTAATGTCTCCATAAACATAAAAAGGATAAATCGTGATAGCAATAGTTAGTAAGCAAGTTAAAAATATAGGTAAAAATGAAATAAAAACAAAAAACAAGACGTCGCTTATATTTACGTGTTTTATATATAATAACCAAAATATACCTGTAGCTAATAATGTGCTTTTTAAGGTGTTTTGTAATAAACGCATTACTGATTAGTTTTAGAGGTGTTAGTAAAGTTTTCTAGGCTATATTCTTGCCAATTCATAAGAGATAGACTTTGGTTGTGTGATGTCCATTTTTGATTAATTTGACTATTGATTGGTTCTGATAATGTGTATTGTTGCGCATAAGTCTTTAATAATTGAGAGTTGTTTCCTTTGAGATGTATCAGATAGGTTATGTCTAAAACCTTAGCGTTGTTAATATTGAATTTTGTAATCGAATAGTCCCAATTTATAGTAGCAGATAACATGCAAATAACAAAAGCAATTTGAGAATTTACCCTGACTAAATACCAAATGTTTTTAATTTTATAGACTTTTATAAATGTGGTAATCAAGCCGAAAAATGTCATTAGTAGGTAAGCGAATACTCCAAGACGTTTATAAGTAAAACCAAAAGCTGAAACGTATTGATAGTTTTTAATAGAAATTAAAACAATGAGTATACTATTTAACCCAATCCATAAATAGGTTAAATTTTTAATAGTTTTATTTTTTTTGTAGAAATTTAAATCGCTTCTAAAAAAGAATAAAATAGTTAGTATTGCTATTATAATGGACGCTATTAAAGCATTAATTCCATTGTGTACTTGGATTGATAAATGGTTGGCACTATCCACTGTATTGGTCAACAAAGACATGACATCTGTAATACTATAAAAGACGATCAGAAGATTAAGAAACGCAAGTAGAGTAGTCCCTAATTGATTGTCTTTTTTGTTTTTTTCTTCGGACGTATTTTTTCTTTCAATTAATATATTAACGGTATTTAAATCTAAAGTGGTTGCAGGTTCTATTGTCACAGGTTGACTAATGTTATTGAATAGAAAATAACCCAATACAGTCATAAGGATCCATTGCAGATTGATAAAGTCGAAATTAATTTGTGCAATTACATCTTCAAATATTGGATTCCCATTTTTGTAAAGTAGAATAAAAACGATAATGAATACTAGCGGGATACCAATCAGTTTTACCCAATGTAAAATATCAATATCTTTTTTTAAAGCGGTTTGTACAGGAGTGACATCACTGTCAAATTTGCGATGAAAATATCCTGCAATTACAGTATAAAAGCCATTAATCCATTGTACGTAAATCGAATTTTTGTTAGAGGATACAGATCCTATCAAAGTAAAAAATGAAAAGATATTAGTAAATATAGCTAAAGCAGTCCCTTGTATAAATACCAGAATTGCGGTTACTAAATATATAGACGCATAGATTATAGTGGTTTGATTTTGAAACTGCGGTTTGTTGTGCCACCATAATATTGCTATAGTAATTATCGAAAACAGGCTCAGGTTTAAACCAATGGTTTGTTGGTAAAATAGGGCGCTAAAACATAGAGAGGCAATAATAAGGATGAGGTGTTTCATAATTGTCTATTAAAAGTACTTTGTTTTTCAAAGTAGATTGATAAAAAAATAGTGTTATTGTTTTTTGATTAATTTTTCTAGTGCGTTGATATGCTTTTTAAATTCGGCTTGACCTAACTTGGTAACACTGTAACGTGTATTTGGCTTACGATCTATAAATTGTTTTTCTACTATAATGTATTCCGCTTTTTCAAGTGCTTTAGTATGACTTGCTAGATTCCCATCTGTGGCACCAAGCAATTCTTTTAGTGTTTTAAAATCGGCATATTCATTAACCATCAAAACGGACATGATACCAAGTCTTATCCTGTGGTCAAATACTTTATTGATGTTAGTTATTATGTTCATGCTTTGTTTCCGCTTTAGCGAATGTGTTATTTATTTTTTAACATCATATTTAAAATGCATATAAGTCCCATAAATAATATGCATCACTCCAAATCCTATAACCCATAGCCAGAAACCGTAACCAGGATATAAGGTTGCGATTAGACCTAAGATAATTTCTGTAAAACCTAAATACTTAATATTACCGATACTATACTTTGAAGCGTTAACTAATGCTAAACCATAAAAAATAAGCATTAAACCTCCGGTTTGACCATAGCGTCCTTGACTAAGGACTATTAAGATATATAAACCACCAGCAACTAATGGGATTAAAAAATTGAAAATTAACCTTTGGGAAGAGCTATCCCATATGCTTTCTCCGTTTTGTTTCGCTTTTTTTGTGGTTAAAAAAACACCAGTCACAACACTTAAAAAAGCAACCATAAATAAGATAAAAAATACATATCTAAAAACCCAACCATCTAAAGTTAACCTTCCGTAGCTATAAGTTGTAACTAAGTAGTAGGTCAGAGCAGCGCCAATTAGTGCATAAACACCTGCTAGTATACCTGACAAACCACTCAACGAAATAAATCTTGAGGATTTATTCATTAAGTTTTTAATAGTGCTTATGTCTTTTAAATAATCTTGGTTGCTCATAATAAAAGTACTTTGAAATACAAAGTAACCGTAAATCGTTTAAATATGCAAGTTAAAAGTTTCTTAATATTCATTTTAACATTTGGGTTAAGTACTAAATATTTTTCATAGATTTATAAACTAACTATTTTAAAAAAAAACATTATGGCATTGACAGGATTACTTTTAGACATAGCAAACATCTCAGGAGGGTTATTATTAGGACTAGCAACTTTAGATAAATGGGACGGAGAAGCAAACTTTTTTAATAAAATAGCAGGTGTTTTAGCGCCTTTTCAAACCGTAATTGGTGGAGCACTAATTGTTTTACCATTATTGGGTATACTACGCGGAGGATTTAGTATCTGGGGTATTGTAAGTATTATTGGAGGTTTATTATTATTAACACACGTATTTGGGAAAGTACCCGCTTTAGAAGAAACGTTAAGAAAAATATCGGACAAGTTATTTCCTTTTAAAGCTATTATTGGTATCGCTTTGTTAGCTATAGGTGTGTTAAGCTTATTACATATATTGTAATAACGATTGAAACCTGCAGAGGATTATATATTAAAGCAACCAGAACCTTACCGTTCTATATTGTTGCATTTACAGCTGGTTATTGAGCAAACATTACCAGAAGTAGAATTAAAATACAAATGGCGTTTACCTTGTTATTACATACGTAAACGCCCTATTTGTTATATGAATAAATCTAAAGATTATGTTGATATTGGGTTTTGGCACTCGGCATACATTACTAAGCATTTAGAGCATTTGGTAAGTGAAAACCGTAAGGTTGTAAAATCACTGCGCTATAAATCTTTAAAAGCGATAGATGATGTTGTCCTGGTCGATATACTTAAAGAGGTCTATGCTAGTAAGGATCTTAGTTTTTATAAAAGATAGTTATAATATAGATGCGTCATGTGTAAACGCACCATAAATGACAGCAATCAATAGCGCTGTTAATGCAATAATAAAAATAACTCCGATTATTTTTAAGATAGGTTGTAAGGCTACATCTCTATATAAACCCTCATATTTCTCTTCAAGTATTTTTTTGTGTTCTTCTGTATTTGGGTAACGAAGTTTTAAAATTATGTATCCTACTAGATGATATAACATAGACTAATTAAAAGCTAGTCACTAGTTTTCTAATAGCCGTTAAATTAGTTAATAATGCTTCTAAGTTATCCAAATGTAACATGTTAGCACCATCACTTTTAGCATTAGCAGGATCAAAATGCGTTTCTATAAATAAACCGTCCACATTATTGACAATTCCAGCACGTGCAATCGTTTCTATCATATCAGGGCGACCACCTGTTACACCAGCACTTTGATTAGGTTGTTGTAAAGAGTGTGTTACATCTAAGACCGTTGGAGCATATTGACGCATCGTTGGGATACCTCTAAAGTCTACAATCATATCTTGGTAACCAAACATCGTTCCGCGATCTGTAATCCAAGCCTTGTCACTTCCTGCGTCTTTTACTTTTTGTACTGCATGTTTCATGGCTTCAGGACTCATAAATTGACCTTTTTTAAGGTTGACAACTTTTCCTGTTTTTGCAGCAGCAACAACAAGGTCTGTTTGGCGTACTAAAAAAGCAGGGATTTGTAAGACATCAACATATTGCGCTGCTTTTGCAGCATCACTAACTTCATGAATATCTGTAACGGTTGGGACATCAAATTTTTCAGAAACTTTAGCTAAAATTTCTAAAGCTTTTTCGTCACCAATACCTGTAAAACTATCAATTCTACTACGGTTGGCTTTTTTAAAACTTCCTTTAAAAATATAAGGTATTTCAAGTTTGTTACTAATAGTTAGTACTTTTTCGGCAATTCTAAACGCCATGTCTTCGCCTTCAATTGCGCAAGGACCGCAAAGCAAAAAGAAATTATTACTATCTGTATGTTTTATTTTAGGGATGTCTTGAAGTATCATAATTTAGGATAATTTAGGCTGCAAAGATAAGTTAATTTTCAGTAGTTAGTAGGCTTGTGTTTGGTCTTAACATTTGCTGAATTTTACTATTGGTGTGTTGACGATAGTACAAAGCCAAAAGGATAAAAAGAACAATACTTATCGCAACCAAATAAATAATGGAAGTCATGGTTTTTTCAACTTGTAACAGTTCTAAATACGGCGAAATCAAAAATTCACTAATAGTACTTAATAGTAAAGCGACAATAATTGAAATGGCTAAGATTTTATAAGCGATAGTGTGATATACTTTAGCTATTTGCGTCTTAGAGTACCCTAAAAAATGAAGCTGTGTGATCGTTTGCTTATTTTTTAAAATCAATAAATTAATATTGGTAATAACCAGGTATATTGATAATATAGTAATGAGTAATCCAATACCTAAAACAATACTCAAGATTAATTTAAGGACATAACTCAGTTTGGAGTTTTGCACGTCATTAGATAGATAGTTGTATTTTTTGGAGGCTAAAAACTCTAGTAATTTAGGGTCTGATGGGTTGATAACATCTAGAATTATTCTAGATATTTTAGATTCTTTTAAAGGACTTAATGTTTTGTTGGTATACTTTAAAAAGGATTCCGGAACTAAAATAGAATTTATTTTTTCGGAAGCATCCAATATATAAGCAGGGTATAGTTCTGTTTTACTAGACCCAGTAAGTTTTAAGTCGATGGGAATTTGTCTAATAATTTTCTCATTAATTTGCGGCATTCCTGTACTTGCTGCGTATCCAAAATTATACAGGTTTATATAATTCTTAGGAATAATTATAGGAACTTCTCGATCTCCTGGTTGCCATTTCCAATCGGCACTTTTAATATCTAAAAACTCGTCACCTACAGCTTCTAAAAACATCTCCGTAGAAATTCCGGTGTAGTTTGGTAGTGTAACACTGGCAAGCACACGGTAAGTCCCATGTGTAAAGCCTCCCGTTTTATTAATAAAGGGTTGTTGTTCAAGTTCTGCTATTTCTTTTGGTGTAAAGGCGTTGTCTCTTCCTAAATCTTTATAAATAATTAAGTTTTGATTACCTAATAAGTCGTTTTCAGAACTAAATATGGATCGTGTATCAATAAATAATTGGATCACAATTAGCAATATGGCTAAACCTAAACTAGAGCTTAGTGCAAAAAAGAGTAGCTGAGATTTATCAACTTGTTTTTTTAGAAGTTTGTCAATCATAACAATAATGTTTTTGTATAATCGATATTGTAAGTATCACCTAAACTGGCAATTATTAAAGTTGCATTGTTTTTTTCTGCTTCCTGTGTCACTAGAGTAACCGCATTTGTAATCTGGGCTTGGTCTATATGGCTAAAGGGTTCATCTAATAATAAAATCTCAAACGGTTGGCATAAGGCTCTAACAATAGCAATACGCTGTTGCTGACCGTAAGATAAGGTCTCAGCTTTTTTATGAGCTAATTGATCCACGTCTAATTGTGCTAACATTTCTAAAATCTCAGATTCAGATTTATGATTGGTTAGACTATTTTTTAGTTGAATATTTTCTAAAGCCGTCAATTCTGGAAAGAGTCGAAGACCTTGAAATACAATCGAAATTTCATCTCGTCTAATAGACGTCCAATCATCTTCAGTAAATGAAGCGATAGTCGTTTTGTCAAATAGTATAGATCCAGAATACCGGTTGTTTAGACCATATAAAAAATTAAAAAATGAACTTTTCCCACTTCCCGAAACTGCTTTTATTAAATATTTTGAATTTGGTAGTAACTCAAAATTTTTACTCCAGACTTCGGATGAAGCTGGAGTAAAAAAGTTTGGTATTATGTTTTGGATAGTAATTTGCACGTTAACTAGTTTGATTCAGTTTCCTCAATAACTGTTTCTTCTATATCGTAAACAGATTCGTCGTCTTCGTCAATAACTAGTATTCCGATATCTTCTGGGTCTTCATCGTCTTCCGTAACAGCATCTACATCTGTTTCAGTAATGTCATCATTTTCGATTACTTCTTGCTCTTTATTTTTAATCTCATCCATTAAAGTATTCATTGTTTTAGCAAGTTCGTCACCATATAAAACAGTTTGAATTAATGAGTTTTTGTCACCTTTAGTATAAGTAAAAGACTCTCCGCCGTCAGTATCAATAAAATAATGGTTTTCGCCAAAATACTTATCATATATTGCAATGCTTTTATCTTTAAATTGATCCATTGTATTATCACTTCCGTAAGTATTGTATCTGCCATAAGGATTGTACATGTTACTTAAAGATTGCGCAAAATCATTACTTATTTCTGCAATGTTTCCTTTGGTGTAAAGATAAATTGAATGCGATAATTTGTCTTTATGTTCAAAATCAGATAAATTATTAGCTAGTTTTCCGTTGGTGTTAATTTCTTTTGCTTTTTCAACATCATTTGTGAAAAAGATTAAATCGTCGGTAATTACCATGTACGAATTTTTTTCAATTTCATAATAATTAGGACTTAACATTGTAATAGGTGCTCCTTTTTCTTGGATCTTAGCTAATAAATTGTCAAATTTAGATTTGTTTTTAATAGCAATAACACCATACATATTAGGTACCTTCTTGTCTACTATTGTATATGTTTCTTCTCCAGTGTAGTAATTATAATCGTATACAGAGTCTTTAACTGTTTTACCTTCTGTTATAGCAAACATTACAGAACCATCAAATATTTTTGCGATATCTTTAGTGCTCATACCGATTTCTCTTTCAGATTCAGTGTTAGCTCTTTCAAGGTTTTTTTTCAATTCTTCCCTAGCCTGAACAGGTAGTACTTTATTATCTGTTAAACTTGTAATATGATCAAAGTATGCTTCTGGGTCTATTGATAGTTTTGCTAAAAGTAATGGGCTATTTGGTAACGCATTAAGCATAGATTTACTGTAAGACGTGGTCATCCATTTTTTATAACCTAATAAAGAGGTGAAGTCTTTATTTAATTTAAGATTTGTATTAGTATGGATATGGTCATCTTCAAAGCTTCCGTGATACGATAGGTTGTTGTCTTCTAAATTAACTTTTACACCTGCAAAAGCATTAAGTAATCCATCAAAAGCATCGCCTAAAGGTGTCGATGTTATATGTAATCCCATATCTTGTTTGACATCAAAGAAATCGTCAAAATAATTTGTTGCTAAGATGGTTTCAGCTCTATTTAAATTAGTTAAGTCTTTTAATTCTGCAGCAGCATAATTATTTGCACCAATTATTAATGCTGTTTTATTATTCCAACCAATAGCTAATTCTCCAGTAGAATAAACAGTAAAGTCTTTGTCTTTACCAACATTCTCCTCCTTTTCTAAATCGTGTAATTTTTCTAATAGTGGTTGTATAAAGGCTTCAAAAGTAGCAGCGTCTTTAATTGGTAATGCTAGACCACCAAATCCAGAGAGTCTTTTAAAAGAACCAAATCCAAGAATAAATTCTTTTCTAAACGTTTTGTTTAGATTCTCTGAGGTCATAAATTCGGATACAAACGCTTTTACTTCTTCAGGAGCTTTGTCTTCTATTAAAGTATTAATGCTTAGGTTTTTTGAATCTAAGTCTTTGCTTTTTTCAGAAAGCGTTTTAAGATTGACGTACATGACAGCTACAGCATCTTTAGGGATAAAGTAGGATTCTTCGTTTTTGGTGCCACAACTGGCAAATAGAAATGCAATAACAAGTAGACAAATAAATTTTTTCATGGTTCTAGTGTAATTTTTTTAAGTCGTTGATTAATAAGTTGACAAATCTAATCATATAATATTTTTTATTAAATATTATTAAAACAATTAATAAGCTATTCCTCTAATTAGACATAACTATCTGTGTCTGTTTGATTAAAAATGTTACAAATTTTAGTGATGAATTTGTCAAATTTTAATTAAAACGTATTTTTAGATAAAAATTGAGTACATTTGCACGCTTAAAATAAGGCACCATTATGGCTAATATTAAAAATATTGCAATTATTGCACACGTCGATCACGGAAAAACTACGTTGGTTGATAAAATCATGTACCACTGTCAATTGTTTCGTGAAAACGAGAACACAGGAGACTTAATTTTGGATAACAATGATTTAGAACGTGAAAGAGGAATTACAATTACTTCTAAAAACGTTTCTGTAATT
The DNA here is from genome assembly GCF_004843725.1 of Psychroserpens sp. NJDZ02. Classification (NCBI taxonomy): domain Bacteria; kingdom Pseudomonadati; phylum Bacteroidota; class Flavobacteriia; order Flavobacteriales; family Flavobacteriaceae; genus Psychroserpens; species Psychroserpens sp. NJDZ02. Next base: position 2,462,212 of record NZ_CP039451.1, read on the forward strand.
TACAAAGACACAAAAATTAATATCATTGATACACCAGGTCACGCCGATTTTGGGGGTGAAGTAGAGCGTGTATTAAACATGGCTGATGGTGTTGTATTATTAGTGGATGCTTTTGAAGGACCAATGCCTCAAACGCGTTTTGTATTACAAAAAGCGATTGACTTAGGTTTAAAACCTTGTGTAGTTGTAAACAAAGTAGATAAAGAAAACTGTACTCCTGATGAAGTACATGAAAAAGTTTTTGATCTAATGTTCGAATTAGGAGCAGAAGAGTGGCAGTTAGATTTTCCAACCGTTTATGGTTCGGCTAAAAATAACTGGATGAGTGATGATTGGAGAAACGAAACAACAAACGTTGAACCATTATTAGATATGGTTATAGAGCATGTGCCTACGCCTGTTTTTCCTGAAGGAACAACTCAAATGCTTATTACTTCTTTAGATTTCTCTTCTTTTACAGGTCGTATTGCGATTGGTAGATTACAAAGAGGAAGTTTAGTAGAAGGACAACAAATATCTTTAGTTAAAAGAGATGGGTCTACAACTAAAAGTAGAGTTAAAGAATTATTTATATTTGAAGGTTTAGGACGTAAGAGAGTCGAAAGCGTTCAAACTGGAGATATTTGTGCTGTTGTAGGGATTGAAGGATTTGAAATTGGTGATACAATTGCAGATATCGAAAACCCTGAAGGTTTAAAATCAATTGCTATTGATGAGCCTACAATGAGTATGTTATTTACAATTAACGATTCACCTTTCTTTGGTAAAGATGGTAAATATGTGACGTCTCGTCATATTAAAGATCGTTTAGAAAAAGAATTAGAAAAGAATTTAGCACTTAAACTAGGTGAAACTGGTAGTGCAGATAAATTTATGGTCTTTGGACGTGGTGTATTACACTTATCAGTTTTAATTGAAACTATGCGTCGTGAAGGTTATGAGTTACAAATTGGACAACCACAGGTAATTATCAAAGAAATTGATGGTGTTAAATGTGAGCCAGTTGAAGAATTAACAATTGACCTTCCGGAGACTGTTTCTGGTAGAGCTGTAGAGTTTGTAACTTTACGTAAAGGTGAATTATTAAGTATGGAAGCAAAAGGAGATCGTATGATATGCGAATTTTTAATTCCTTCTCGTGGTATTATTGGTTTACGTAACTTGTTATTAACAGCTACTGCTGGTGAAGCAATTATGGCACACCGTTTTAAAGAGTACCAACCACTAAAAGGTGCTATTGCTGGACGTATTTCTGGATCTTTAATTTCTATGGAAAATGGTAAAGCTATACCTTACTCTATTGATAAATTACAAGATAGAGGTAAGTTTTTCGTTGAACCAGGTGAAGATATTTACGAAGGTCAAGTAATTGGTGAGAACTCTCGTCAAGATGATATGGCTGTAAACATTACTAAAGCTAAAAAGCAAAGTAACGTACGTAGTTCTGGAGCAGATGATAAAGCTAAGATTGTACCAGCAATTAAGTTTAGTTTAGAAGAAGCATTAGAATATATCCAAAAAGATGAGTATGTAGAGGTAACACCAAACCATATTCGTTTACGTAAGATCTATTTAACAGAAAACGATCGTAAGAGAAATAAGATTGCTTAATAATTGAAACCATTACAGTTATCAAATCCAACACTTAGACGTGTAGTACACTCTAAATATATTGATATAGTTGGTGTAATTTTGGTAACCGTTATCTGTTTTTACAGAGGATTTCATGAAACTATATATTATCAGGGAGGTATCCAATTTGGGGTACCTCTTTCTGGTTTTAGTGATTATATCTCTAAAGGCGCTTTTCCTATAGGGTTGTTATCTACCATCGGAGCAGTAGTGTCTTTACTGGCTGCTAGGATGATTGTTAAACAACAAAATTTAGGAAATTGGATTGGTGTGTTTACGACTGTTAATTCAGGTGTGATTGATTATCTATTTGGTAATCATTCTGCCATTATAACGTATCCTTTAACGTTTATTATTGCCATTATCGCCACTAAAAAATGGAGTGACGGCGAGCAAGTTAAAAAAGCGGATGCAAAATATTGGTTACTTATACTTTTAGCTTTTATAGTATCTTATACTTTAGTTTTTTTAGGGTTTTATTGGTTTGGAACAACTATTAATAATCAATTTTTTAAACATACCGTAGCGATTATATTTGGAATATCGTTAGTTGGTAATGTAAGCACTGCCTTTAAGTATGAACAAACGTTTTTAACGTGGTCTTTTTATAACTTAGCTCAAATTATTAAAAATGTAATACAAGGTAATGTCGCTAATATTGTTAAATATGTGTTTTATATTATAAATTCAATACTTACTTTTTTTGATTGGCGTATAAATGGGGATATAAAAAAGACAGAAGTGGCGTAAGGCTATAGTTTTTCTCGTTTAATAATTACATTCTATTCTTTAGATATTGCTATTTTGGCAATTCAAGGCCTCCAGACTTTGATGTTACATTTAAAACACTAGGTGATTTTTTGGATAATCCTTTTTTTTCTTATTACATAAAAATAGGAAGGTGTTTTTGTAATCTTGAAGACGATAGTAATCGTATTATAATCAATCAAGACATACCGTTTGGAGTCTATAAATGTATGGACTGCCAAGGTGAGATTGTTTTTGAACCATTATCTAAATAAATGTACTGCAATTTCTTTTTTAATTAGTAATTTAGGCTGGCCTAAAATTGTACTATTATTTTTTCAATACAAACATATAACCCCGAATACTTTAACGTTTGGAACGATTTTGTTGTCGCTTCCAAAAATGCAACGTTTTTATTTAATCGCAATTTTATGGAATACCATAAAGACAGATTTAATGATTTCTCTTTGCTTGTGTTTAAGGGTGAAAAATTAGTTGCAATACTCCCTGCAAATAAGGTTGGTGATAATGTTTATTCTCATCAAGGATTAACATATGGCGGCTTAGTGTTTAAAGAAAATGTAAAGTTTAATACCGTTTTATTAATTTTTAGAGCACTTTTAAAGTTTTTAAGTAAATCTGATGTTAAGGAGTTGCAATTAAAGATGTTACCCTCTATTTATAATACGTTACCAAATGATGAACAGACTTACATCATGTTTTTACTTGAGGCTAAACTAAATAGGCGTGATGCATTATCTGTAGTTGACTATAGACATCCTTTAAAATTTTCTAAAAATAGATTAGAAGGCGTTAAAAAGGGTGAGAAGCATGGTTTGGTTGTGGAAGAAGAGCATTGTTTTGAATCTTTTTGGTCAACAGTACTAGAGCCTAATTTAAGTGTGAAGCATAATGCTAAACCTGTACATAGTTTGGCAGAAATAAAAGTATTGAAAACTAATTTTGGTAAGCAAATACGTCAGTTTAATGTTTATCAAAATGATCAGATAATTGCGGGAACTACAATTTTTGAGAGTAAATATGTTGCACACGCACAGTATATATCTAGTAATAACAAAAAAAACGAATTAGGTAGTTTGGATTTTTTGCATCATCATTTAATTACGTCTGTATTTAATAATAAACGTTTTTTTGATTTTGGAATATCTAATGTAAATAATGGTCGACAAGTTAATCAAGGTTTACAATATTGGAAAGAAGGTTTTGGAGCAAGAACAGTAATACAAGATTTTTATACAGTGGCTACTAACAGTTATAAAATTTTAGATACGGTTTTGATATGATAAAGTTTTTAGACCTACCCAAAATTAATGCACGTTTTGAATCAGAGTTTAAAGCGGAGTTCAATACATTTTTAAATTCTGGAGTTTATGTTTTAGGACAAGGTGTAAAAACTTTTGAATCTAACTATGCTGATTATTGTGGGACCAAATATTGTATTGGCGTCAGTAATGGTTTTGATGCTTTAGCTTTAATCTTTAAAGGGTATTTAGAATTGGGTTTATTGCAAAAGGGAGATGAAGTGATTGTTCCTGCTAATACATTTATTGCTTCTATATTGTCTATTATGGAAGTGGGCTTAAAACCTATTTTAATAGAACCTAATTTGGATAGCTTTAATATAGAAGCGTCAGAAATTGAAAAGCATATTTCTGGAACTACAAAAGCAATACTGATTGTTCATTTATACGGTCAGTTGTGTGATGTATCCGAAATTAATACGTTAGCTAACCATAATCAATTGTTAGTTGTTGAAGATGCTGCACAATCCACCGGTGCTATTGATAATTTAACATCAAAACGATCGGGGAACTTATGTGATGCGGCTGCTTTTAGTTTTTATCCAAGTAAAAATTTAGGAGCTTTAGGGGATGCTGGGGCAGTTACGACTAATAACAAAGCATTAGCTGATGTTATTTTAAAATTAAGAAATTATGGTACATCATCTAAATATGTAAATGATGTTTTAGGAGTCAATAATAGATTGGACGAAATTCAGGCGCTGTTTTTAAATGTTAAGCTTAAATTTTTGGATGCTGATAATACACAGCGTTTAGTTATTGCTCAACGCTACTTGTTAGATGTTACAAACGCAAAGATTAAAATGCCTAGGTTTAATGATTTACGTAATCATGTGTTTCATCTATTTGTCGTTTTGGTAGATAATCGTGATCATTTTATTCAGTATTTGAAAGAACATAACATTGAAGCTGCTATTCATTACCCAATACCTCCTCATAAGCAAAAAGCACTTCAAATATTTAACGACTTAAAATTTCCAATAACAGATAAAATTCACGACACTTGTGTGAGTTTGCCTATTAGTCCAGTAATGACTGATTTGGAGGTAACGACAGTAATTAAAACCCTTAATGATTACTAATTGAAAAAAGTTCTAGATTATATAAATACTAATGTTTTAGTTAAAGTGGCGTCACTTAACTCTGTTTCTGTTATTGTAAAAATAATTGCAGGCTTTTTGACGTCCAAATTCATAGCGATTTTTATTGGTTCGGAAGGAATGGCTTTAGTTGGGAATCTAAGAAATTTTGTGGGCTCAATACAATCTATATCTATACTTGGATTGTATAAAGGAGTGGTTAAGTATATCGCGCAATTCAAAAAAGATACTGTTCAGCTTAGTAAAATTTTATCTACAGTATTTTACTTAGGCTTTATATCAACGATATTGATGTCTTTTTTGGTGTATTTTAAAGCAGATTATATTAATGACTTAATATTTAAAGAGTATAATAATTACGCTTATATCATTCAGATTTTCGCAATAGCAATTCCTTTTTATGCCTTAAATATGTTTGCATTTTCCATTCTGAATGGATTTTCCAAATATAAATATTTAATTGTCTTTAATATTTTTGGCCAAATTTTAGGGTCGGTTATTACCATTTTATTAATTTGGCAAGAGCAGATTGATGGTGCTTTAATAGCCGTAGTGGTGGCAGAATCACTGATATTTTTAATTACTGTAGTGGGAATTATTAATCGTCGAAATTTTATTCCTCTTATAAAAGCAAGTAACTTTAGTTTAAGTTTTGCCAAAAAACTAAGTTCTTATTCTGGTATGGCTTTATTTTCAGCAATAATTTTACCTTTAATCGCGATATTAATTAGAAGCTATATTATTGATAATGTAGGACTAAAAGAAGCTGGTTTTTGGGAGGCGATGAATCGAATTTCAAAGTACTATTTGCTATTTGTTACCACACTTTTAACTATGTATATTTTACCAAGATTTTCTGAAATTGATAATATAAAGGATTTTAGAAAAGAGGTTTTTGGGTTTTATAAGTCTATTATTCCAATTTTTGCTGTAGGATTAATTGTTATTTATTTCTTGAGGCATTTTATTATTCGAATCGTGTTGACTGACGAGTTTACTCCTGTGGAAGAATTGTTTTTGTGGCAACTAATGGGAGACTTTATAAAGGTATTGTCTGTGGTAATAGCTTATCAGTTTCTTGCAAAACGTATGTTCTGGCACTATATTGTTACAGAGGCTTTTTCTGTAATAACATTATATTTTACTAGTAAAATATTAATAGATGAGTTTGGTGTAGTTGGCGCAAATATGGCCTATTTTATTACCAACATAATGTACTATGCTATAATACTATTGATATTTTATTCCTCTTTATTTGGGGTGTTACCAGATAAAATTGAAGAGCGCTAAATTAAGCGTCTTTCCATGTTTTTAAATACTGTTCAGCAATTATTTTATAGTGATGTTCTTTTTCTATAAATGCTCTAGCATTTTTTGAAATTTCAAATATTTTTTTAGGATTTAAAATAAGCCATTCTAATTTTTCTACAAGATAGTTTACATTTGGGAGTGCGTTTATAGCAATAGTATCCTCTTTTAAACTGTAATAATCTAACCATTCTTGTTCTGCTCCAGTAAACACGACTTTGCCTTTTGCCATAGCTTCTAATGCATTATAACCTTGGTCATAAGAGTATACTTGATCCATTAATATGTGAGTATCATTATAAATTTTAATGTAGTCATCATAGGGGATATCATAAGTGGTTTTTATTGAAACTCTATCTTGATATTTATTACCAATAATTTTTAAAGCTTCTTCAAAAATGTCACCTCCTTTTTTTATGGTATTGGAACTATTAATGCCATGAAAAATATGTATCCTGTCCTTTATTATTAAAGGAGAATAATTGATTTTATCTGTATTGATAGCATTAGGAATAATTTTTAAATATTTAGGATGATTTAATAAAGGAAGGTGATAATCTATATCTGAAGCAATAACTCCATTTGTTATATTAAAAATAAAAGCGTGCAATTTATAATGTGAAGGGCTTAGGCGTTGCATAACAAATTGATATTCTTTTTTTAATTTTTTTTCATGATAAGGTGTTAGGTTGGAGTATTTTAATTTTTTATCATTTGCATATTTTACACTTAAATAGTCTGTGCCGCATGATAAAACAAATAGTTTATGATTCTGTTTTGTCAATTTTTTTAAAAATCGTATTTCTAAGCTAGGATAACTTTTTAAGACACTTTCATTAATTAATTGTACAACATCGTAATTCTTTAATTCAGGTAATATGGAATTAAAGTTATAATAATTCTCAAGTTTTACGATGTTTATTCTCAGTGTTCTAATAAGCGCTTTGCTAATAAATCTTAAGAAAGAATATTTTGATATTTTAGAATTAATTTTAATATCTACAGGATAGTCCTTAAAGCCATCTCCTGTGCCTACAATGGTAACCTCATGCCCGAATTTTATTAAACCTTCCTTCAACGAATTATGCAATCTGCTGTACTCTCCGATTAATAATATTTTCATTTATATAGTTATATTTGTCTCAAAGATAGTCGTAAATGATAAAAAGTAATAATAATAATAATAAAGTTTGCATCGTTGTGTCTTCCTTGGCAGGTGGTGGAGCAGAACGGTCTTCAGGTTTATTATCTATAATGCTTTACGATGCAGGTTTTGATGTTCATGTGGTCAGTGTCTTAAATAATATTGATTTCCCATACAAAGGTGAATTATTAAATTTAGGATTACTTAAAGATAAAGATAATTCTGCTTTTGGAAGATGGAACAGATTACGAGTTTTTAAGACTTATCTAAAAGAAAATAAATTTGATTATGTTATTGATAATAGGACACGTATTGGATTTGCAAAAGAATTAATAATTTCTAAGTTTTTATATACTCCAAGACAAACAATTTATTGTGTTCGTAATTTTAAGGTGGATTTGTATATAAATCCAAAGCGATTTTTAAGTAAGTTTTTATATGGAAATGCTTATAAAATGGTTGGTGTTTCTAGAGGTATATCTGAAAGATTAATTAAAGAGTATGGGTTTAATAATACAATAGTGATTCATAACCCGGTAGATAAAAGAAGCAATATCATAAAGGAAACAGAAGACGAATTTTTAAAAGAATATATTTTGTTTTTTGGACGTTTAGACGATCAACATAAAAATGTTTCTCTTCTAATTGAAGGATACGCTGGTTCATCACTACCAGAAAAAGGAGTTAAACTCAAGGTTTTGGGTGAGGGGCCAGATTTAGAGAAATTAAAGCTTAAGGCAGAAGACTATGGATTATCTAAACATATTCAGTTTCTGCCATATTTAGTAAACCCTACGGAAGTGATAACTCATGCTTTGTTTACAGTGCTTACCAGTAGGTATGAAGGATTTCCAAGAAGTATCTTAGAGTCTTTATCTCTGGGTGTGCCAGTAGTTTCTGTTGATTGTAAATCTGGACCCAATGAAATCATTAAGAATGATGTCAATGGAATTCTGGTAGAAAATCATAATCCAATAAAATTAGCAGATGCTATTAAACGACTTTATGAAAATAAGGAATTGTATTTAAATTGTAAAAATAACTCAAAAAGTAGCGTTGTTAATTTTTCAGAAGCTAATATTGTTCAAAAATGGAAAGCCATTTTAAATTAAAATCATAAAATGAATACAATAGATAACGTTACTTTCATAGAGATTCCTAAAGTCCATGATGAGCGTGGTGTTTTAGCGGTTATAGAAAAAGAAGTTATTCCTTTTGATATAAAACGGGTCTATTATTTATACGATATACCTAGTGACGCGTATCGCGGAGGTCATGCGCATAAAAAGCTACGTCAATTTTTGGTGCCTCTAAGTGGTAGTTTTGATGTGATTTTAAAAGATGGTAACGATACTAAAATAGTAACGCTTAATAAGCCTAATAAAGGCTTGTTGATAGTGCCAGGGATTTGGCGGGAACTTGAAAATTTTTCTTCGGGTGCTGTTTGTTTAGTTTTAGCTTCGGAAGTTTATGATGAAGCAGACTATATCAGAGATTACAAAGACTTTATTTTATCTAAAAGCAGATAAGTATATATTTTTCTTTATCAAAAAGCCTTGAAATTGTTTCATTTTACTTAAAATGATTTTTGGACAGCGTAGTATTAAGCGTTGTTTAAAATTAATATTTTTTAGACTAATATCTTTAATCAGTAAAGCTGCCTTTTCGTCTTCATCATTAAATTTATATCTAATAGCTAAAGCATAACGTTTAATATCCATGTAACGCTTTAAAGACGGATTTGATAGTTCTTCATTAGTATATTGGTTGATTAACATTGATCGGTTGTCATTTAGTTGGCTATTAGATAAACTAGTTGGATCAAAAAAATTATAAAGCATCGTAACTGTTGGGTTGAATGTAATAGGACCATGCAAACCAAATCTAATCCATAAATCAATATCTTGACCAGTACGCAGTTGCGAATTGTAGGCTCCGATTTTAAAAAAAGTATCTTTTTTAAAAGCAACAGAAGAGGAATGCGGAATATAATTTATGATATTAGCTTCAAAAAAATCAGGGACGATTAGGCATTCTGTAGTATAATCGAAATTAAATTTTGCTTTTGTAATAAATCCATCGTGTCGCTTAATTTCATAATTATTGCAATATAGGACCGCATTTTTAAAAAGTGTAATGCATTTTTTTAACTCTTCTAGATGGTTCTCTTTCCAAAGATCATCTCCATCTAAAGTAGCAATATAGGTTCCTATTGAAGATTTTATTGCAGTATTACGTGCAACAGAAACACCTTGATTTTTTTGATGGATAAGTTTTATCCTTTGATCTGTAAAGGTCTTTATAATAGATAGACTTTGATCCGTTGAGCCATCATTAACAATAACAATTTCAAAATCTTGAAACGACTGATTTAAAACCGCATTTAAGGTTGTGGAAATATAACTTTCTTTGTTGTATAGCGGTATGATGACAGAAAAAAAAGGACTCATTTTTTGAGATTAATATGACTAAAATAGCTAATTCTAAATAAATCGAATAAATATAAAGAAGAGTGTTTTGTGTTCAGAATGTACTTGGCTATTGGATTAATCAAATAATATAAAAAAGCTAAAATATAATTAATTTTAAATGTTTTTAGTTTGGTGAAATAAGATAAAAACGAAATAAAACTTGGAGGTATAAGTCCTGATTTATAAATGTAATTTAAGTTTTGAAGGCTTTTTTTTGTTTTATCTAAAAAGACAGCATTAAAATCTACATCTTCGTGTAGAATAGGATTATTTATATGTAATAGGTCTACGTTTAATAAGCTAGCTTGATAAGCAAATAAAGTGTCTTCATGACCGTATTGGTTTAATGTTTTTTCAAAACCGATACTATTAAAAACAGCTTTAGTCATCAATATATTATTACAAAACATGCATTTGTAAGGCTGCTGTGCTCTTTGTTTTGCAGTTAAATCCTCTCTTTGTTTGCCGTATTTCCATCGTAGGCGTCTGTTTTTAGGCACTTCTTCGGGATGGATACGTCCACCGTATATTATTGAGGATTTTGGAGTTATACTTTTAAGGTAGTTAGATATGTATTGGTCAGAAATAATTAAAGAGTCACCATCAATAAATAGGATATAATCATATTGGGAAGCTTCCGCTAAAAGGTTACGATTATTACTTAGCCCAACATTTTTCACATGGCTTTTAAAGGTGGTGAAGGATAATGTATTTAACTTGTCGTTTTTTGAATTTAATCCTGAATTTGAGCCATCATCAAAGATTAAAATTTCAAACTGTATTTTGGAAGCAGTAAGTTGTTGATGTAAACTATTAACTAAATTAGTAACGTCGTAATTATAAGTCGGAATTAAAACAGAAAGCATAAAACTGAAATTTAATTGGCTTTACGTTGCACGACCTCAAAGACCTTATTGTCATCACATTTTAGTGTTTTACTTGGGTATTTTAAAAGTAGAGCATAATCATGAGTCGCCATTAAAATAGTATTCCCATTTTTATTTATTTCTAACAGTACTTCCATAACCTCAATACTTGTTTGTGGGTCTAGATTTCCTGTTGGCTCATCAGCTAATATAAGTTCAGGGTCATTTAATAAGGCGCGGGCAATAGCAATACGCTGTTGTTCTCCTCCAGATAATTCATGCGGAAACTTAAAACCTTTAGTTTTCATGGCTACTTTGTCTAATACCGAAGCAACACGTTCATTCATTTTTTCTTTGTCTTTCCAGCCAGTTGCTTTTAAAACGAATAATAAATTGTCATTTATCGTACGATCTGTAAGAAGTTTAAAGTCTTGAAATACAATACCTAGTTTTCGACGTAAAAAAGGAATCTCCTTCTCTTTTAATTTTAGTAAGTCAAAATCTACAATATGACCTTCGCCTTTGGTTAATTTTAAATCACCATAAAGGGTTTTCATAAAACTACTTTTCCCAGAACCTGTTTTACCAATTAGATAAACAAAATCACCTTTTTTTACCTCTAAGTTTATATCAGAAAGCACTAAGCTTTCGCCTTGAAAAATTGAAGCGTTTTTTAATTCTAAAACAATATCTGACATAAAATAATTTTAATTCTTGCTATTAACATAACGCATTTGGAATGCGTAAAATTGTAAAGGACAAAGTAAACAATTAATAGTAAAAAAAGAGGCAGAAAAATAATAATTTATTAAGCAGTTGGTCGGACACCTTAATTTAATAAAAACTTAGAGTTATTTATACATTTAAATACTTGAAATATAATTATTAGTAAAATCACGCGTTAGACCTATAGATTAATTTATCTTTGATTTTCAATTTAAAAACAGTGTCAATGTCAGTAAAAAAGCAGCTTACATTTTTCATAACTATAGCATTTTGTTTCCAATTACTTGGGCAGCAATCAGCGGTCTATACAAGTAGTTTAGGGGATTACCAAAAAGCATTACAGCTATATAATAGTCAACAATATTTGGCTTCTCAAAATTTGTTTACTCAAATTAAAAAAACGACGGATGACGAGAATGTTCAAAGTAACTGTGCGTTCTATATTGCAAATGCGGCGATTAGATTAAACCAGCAAAACGCGGATGTCTTAATGGAGCGTTTTGTCGAAGATTATCCAACAAGTACAAAACGAAATACAGCCTTCTTAGACGTCGCAGAATATTATTTTATAAATGGTAAATATGCTTACGCCCAAAAATGGTATGCTAAAGTGGACGAGGGGTCTTTAGCAAAAGGCGATAGGGAAGCGTATAACTTTAATAATGGGTACGCATCGTTTACAACTAAAAACTATAAAGAAGCTAGGAAGTATTTAACACGTGTCGAAACGTCTCAGAAATATGGGGCTCAAGCCAAATACTATTTGGGGTTTATGTCTTATGAAGGTGATGATTACGATGAAGCCAATAAGTACTTTGAGCAAGTTGGAAACGAAGAAAAATATAAAGAAAAACTAAGCTATTACCAAGCGGATTTAAATTTTAAATTAGGAAAATTTGATAAAGCTATTGCGTTGGCTAAATCTAAATTAGAAACTAGTGAGCGAAGTGAAGTTTCAGAATTAAATAAAATTATAGGAGAAAGTTATTTTAATCTTGAAAAATATGACGAAGCTATTCCATACTTAACGGATTACAAGGGTAAAAAAGGGAAATGGAATAATACCGATTACTACCAGTTAGGATATGCTTATTATAAGCAAAAGGAGTATGATAAAGCGATTTCAGAATTCAATAAAATTGTAAGTGCAGATAACAGTGTTGCTCAAAATGCCTATTACCATTTAGGAGAAAGCTATGTTAATGTTGGTAAGAAGCAAGAAGCATTAAATGCTTTTAGAAATGCTTCTCAAATGGATTATGATTTAAAAATACAAGAAGATGCGTGGTTAAACTATGCTAAAATAAGTTATCAAATAGGTAATGCCTATCAATCGGTACCACAAGTTTTAAATAGTTATTTAGAAAAGTATCCGGATACAGAATATAAGGAAGAGGTGGAGTCGTTATTAATAGACTCGTACATTACTTCTAAAAATTACAAAGAAGCATTAGTGTTATTGAAAAACAAAAATAGCTTTGAGAGTAAGGTTGCGTATCAAAAAGTAGCCTTTTATAGAGGTTTAGAGTTGTTTAATGAAAGTAAATATCAAGAAGCAGAAGACCTTTTTGATAAATCGCTAAAAGAACAACAAAATCAAAAGTATACAGCAAGAGCCACTTTTTGGAAAGCAGAAACAGATTATAACTTAACAAACTATGATGATGCTTTAATTGGGTTCAAACAATTTGCACAACAAAATGAATCGGCTGCAACTATTGAGTTTGAAAACTTAGATTACAATATCGCTTATACGTATTTTAAACAGAAAAATTATAGCCAAGCAACATCATTTTTTAGTCAATTTATTGAGAAAAATCAAACAGATAAAATTAGATTGAACGATGCTTATCTAAGATTGGCAGATGGCTATTTTGTATCAAGTCGCTATAGTGAAGCTATTTCGACTTATGATAAGGCGATGGAAATTGGGAAGATTGAAAATGACTATGCATTTTTTCAAAAAGCTATGAGTTATGGTTACATTGGTAAAGAAAGTGATCAAACTGAGCAATTAAAACAATTTATTGCTAAATACCCAACATCTAAATTAAGAGATGATGCCATGTATGCATTGGGGAATAGTTATGTAAAGGCAGGAGAAGATGCTAAAGCAATTGCTATTTATAATCAATTAAAAAAAGAATATAGTACAAGTCCATTTACACGCAAAGGGCAGTTACGTCAAGGATTAGTGTACTACAATGCTAGTCAAAATGAACAAGCGCTAACAACGTTTAAAGCAGTTGCTAAAGCGTACCCAGGTACTCCGGAAGCTAACCAAGCGGTAGCAACAGCTAGACTAATTTATATCGATTTAGGAAAAGTTGACGCGTATGCCACTTGGGTTAGAACATTGGATTTTGTCGAAGTTACTGATGCAGATTTAGATAATGCAACTTATCAAGCAGCAGAAAAACAATATTTGGATGAAAACGTAAATGCTGCTATCAAACAATTTGAGGGGTATTTAAGCGAGTTTGCAAATGGATTGCATGCTACACAAGCGCATTTTTACTTGGCTCAATTGTATTTCAAAAAAGATGTAAAACCTAGTGCAGAACCACATTATGCTTATGTTGTAGAGCAATCACAAAGTGAGTTTTCTGAAGAAGCATTATTGCGTTTGTCTCAAATTCAACTAGACAAAAAAGATTGGAATGCTGCAATTCCAACATTAAAACGTTTAGAGCTAGAGGCTAATTTTCCTCAAAATAGTTTATTTGCACAATCTAATTTAATGCAGGCTAATTATCAATTAGATGAATATAGTCAAGCAGTCGCTTACGCGGAAAAAGTGCTTAGTAATGTTAATTTAGATAATAAAGTAAGAAGTGATGCGTATGTGATCATTGCACGTTCTGCTTTTAAAACTAACGATCAACCTAAAGCAAGAACCGCTTATACGCAAGTCGAAACATTTGCAACTGGTGAAACAGCAGCAGAAGCATTATACTACAACGCATACTTTAAAAATAAAGACGGACTGTATAACGACTCTAATAAAGTAACACAGCGTTTAGCAAAAGATTATTCTGGATATAAATACTACGGAGCAAAAGGACTAGTAATAATGGCAAAAAACTTTTATGCTTTAGGAGATGCCTTTCAAGCCACTTATATTCTTGAAAGTGTCATTAAAAACTTTAGCAATTTTGAGGATGTGAAAACAGAAGCACAAACCCAATTGACTAGAATAAAAGCAGAAGAAGCTAAAACAAACTCGTCAGTAATCACCGAGGACTAAAAATCAGTAATCAAGACCATCGTAATTCATAAATATAAATTATGTTTAGTATAAAAAAACAAATCATTTTATTAATACCATCGTTATTAGTTTCTGTCTTTGCGTTTGCGCAAGAAAGAGAAGGAGACACGATACAAACAGGTGTTATTGATGTAATAAAACCATATACACCATCAATTTCTGATGCTTTTAAAGTAAAAGAAACACCATCTCTAGATGATAACAATACAGGAACAAAGAAGGAGGTTAAATATAATATTTTCTCTTTTCCTGTGGCATCAACATTTACTCCTGCAAAAGGAAAAGCAGCAGTCGTGGATAAAGCAAAAAAAATAAAGTTGTATAACAATTACGCAACTTTAGGTGTTGGATCATATACTACTATTTTAGGGGAAGCTTATTTAAATCATGCTATTGGCAGAGACCAAGCATTTAGTGCTTATATTGGTCACCATTCTTCTCAAGGTGATATTGATGAAGTGTTAACGGATAGTGGATTTTCAGATTCAAAGCTTAATATAACCTATACTAAATCAGATCGTGATTATACATGGACTGCGTTAGGAGGTTTTCAGTATCAAACTTATAATTGGTATGGTTTACAGCAACCTTTGTTTACTCAGGCAACTGCGGATACGTTAGATGTAGGACATAGTTTTATCAATGCCTATGTTGGAGGAGATATTATGTTTGAAGATGGGATTGTGTCTTCAGGAAGTGTTATTTTTAGACGCTTTGGTGATGATTATGGTTCTGGAGAAAATCGATTTAAGGCTAATGCTATTGGAACTGTAAATATCCAAGATAACGATGTCGATGTAGAAGTGTTTGTCGATTATTTAGGAGGTAGTTTTGATAAAGCTTATGCAGTACCAACGGAGCTTAATTATGGTAATTTTCAATTTGGGGTTGCTCCAAAATTTCAGTTGAAACAAGATGATTTGACGGTGGACTTAGGTGTTAAAGCGGTCTATTTAAATGATACGGAGGCTAGTGAGAGTAAATTCTTTATCTATCCTAATATAGCAGCTAGTTACAGACTTATAGATGATGTTTTAATTGTTTTTGGAGGTGTAAAAGGGGGATTGATTCAAAATTCATATTACGATTTTGTAGAGGACAATCAATTTGTGTCACCTAATCTTTTTGTAGCACCAACAGATCAACAATATAATGCTTTCGGAGGATTAAAAGGAAAGCTGTCTAATGCAATGAGTTACACAGTAAGTGGTAATTATAAATCCGAAAAAAATAAAGCGTTATTCGTAAATAATGATATCACGCAAACGTCAGAAGCTTATACGTACGGAAACTCATTTGGGTTAACTTATGATGACGTAACAACATTAAGTGTTGCAGCAGAATTAAATGTAGATATAAACAGAAACTTTACATTAGGAGTTAAAGGAGAGTACTTCTCATACGATGTTAAAAACGAAATGGAAGCTTGGAATCTGCCAGATTTAAAAGCATCAGTCTTTTTAGACTATCAAATTAATGAACAATGGTTTGCTGGGGCTAATTTATATTATATTGGAGAGCGTAAAGACCAATTTAGTATTTCTAGTGTAACACCATCTGTAACAGGAGTTGTGACTTTAGATGCTTATTTTGATGCCAATGCACATGTAGGTTATCATATAAACGATCGTTTTTCTGTGTTTGCAAAAGCTAATAATATAGTAGGGGAAGCGTATACTAAATGGCAAAACACACCAGTGCAGGGTATTCAGTTTTTGGCAGGAGGAACTTATAAATTCGATTTTTAAATACGCAAATTTCGGTATAATCACAGTCTAAAATTATTATGTAAAAAAAAACAGCCTCATCTCGAGGCTTTTTTTTATGCTTATATTTACTAAAAAAAATTAAAATATGAAATTCGCCAATACCCTATTCTTACTTTTAATCATTACATCTTGTGCTTCAGATAAAATAGATGTTGATACTATTATCACTAATGCTAATGTGTATACAGTCGATGCTAACTTTTCTAAGGCAGAAGCTTTTGCAGTAAAAGATGGTAAGTTTGTAGCGGTTGGTACAGCTGTAGATATAAAGAATAAATATAAACCAAAAGCACTTATTGATGCAGCTGGTCAAACTATTGTACCAGGTTTTATTGATGCACATTGTCATTTTTATGGACTTGGTTTAAACCAATTGCAAGTTAATCTAAGAGATACAAAAAGTTATGCAGATGTTATAAGTAAGGTTGTAGCATTTCAGAAAGACAAAGCTTCTACATTTATTATTGGTAGAGGATGGGATCAGAACGATTGGGATGACAAAACATATCCAACTAAAGTGCAATTGGATAGTTTATTTCCTAAGACTCCGGTAGCATTAACTAGAATTGATGGTCATGCCATGATATGTAACCAAGCGGCATTAGATCTAGCTAATATTACAGAAAGTACACTAGCGGAAGGTGGAGAGATTTTAAAGGAGAATGGGAAGCTTACTGGAGTTTTAATTGATAACCCAATGGAATTAGTGGAAGCTATTTTTCCGGAGCCAACAAAGCAACAACAAATAGATGCGCTATTGGAAGCTCAAAAAATATGTACAGATTTAGGGTTAACAACAGTGTCGGATGCAGGTTTAGATAAACAGGTCATAGAATTGGTTGATAGCTTGCAACAAGCTGGTGCATTAGATATGCGTATCTATGCTATGATTAGTAATAGAAAAGCAAACTTGGACTATTATTTAACTAAAGGAAAAATTAAGACAGCGCGTTTAAATGTACAATCTGTAAAAGTTTATGCGGACGGTGCTTTGGGGTCTAGAGGTGCGGCATTAAAACAAGAGTATACGGATCAACATGATCATTTTGGTGCTTTAGTTATTGGTGTTGAGGATTATAAGACTTTAGCAGAAAGAATCGCTAAAGCAGGATACCAAATGAACACGCATGCGATTGGAGACTCTGCTAATAGATTTGTATTACAGACGTATGAAAAAACATTAGTAGGTCAAAAGAATAGACGTTGGAGAGTTGAGCATGCTCAAGTTATTACAGATGATGATTTCGAATATTTTAAAAATGAGAATATTATACCCTCTATACAGCCAACACATGCAACAAGTGATATGTATTGGGCAGAAGACCGTCTTGGTAAAGACAGGATAAAAGGGGCGTATGCTTACAAGACATTATTAGAAAAAAGTGGACGAGTGGCTTTAGGTACTGATTTTCCTGTAGAGAAAGTAAGCCCGTTTTTAACGTTTTATGCAGCTGTTTCTAGACAAGATACTAAGCAATATCCAGAAGGAGGTTTTAATAAAAAAGACGGATTGTCTAGAGAAGAAACTTTAAAAGGAATGACAACTTGGGCGGCCTATTCAAACTTTGAAGACCAAGAAAAGGGGAGTATTGAAATTGGTAAGTTTGCTGATTTTATTATCTTGGACAAAAATATAATGACTGTGGATGAAAAAGAAATCCCAAACATTAAAGTAAATGAAACCTATATTGGAGGCGTGGCACAGTAGTTGCTCTTTGGTAATAACACAAAAATATTTAAAATGAAAAAAATTATAGCACTAATATGTCTTTTAACTATAGGGACTGTAGGTTTTGCGCAAGTTGATCAATACAGTGAAGATGTTAAAGCGTGTATTAAAAGCAATGGAACCATGACCTACTACGAAGGCGTGGTTGATCAAATGTTTACCATGCTTGAAGAGCAATTTACATCTCAAGAAGTTCCTGCAGCTGTTTGGACAGAATTAAAAAATGAGAAATCTGATGCGATGGGAGAATTAGCGCAAATGGTAGTGTCTGCCTACAGAGCTCATTTTACGCATGAGGATGTTAAAAACATGAATGCACTATATACTACTAAAGCAGGTAAAAATATGTTTAAACCTGAAGAGTTGACGGAAGGGGATAAAATAATTTTAACAGAATTTTATAAAAGTGATACTGGTCAAAAGATTGTGAGTTCTCAGGATTCTATGAATGCTTCAATGGGTGATATCTCTGTGATGTGGAGCGGAGATTTATATAAAAGTATGATAGCAAAATTATCAGAAAAAGGATTTGATCTTTAAATCGATAGCTTTGCTAAATAGTCATAATGCTCGCCTTCAGCGAGCATTTCGCATTTTAAGTCAATAGCACTACAAGCGTCTCTTAATAGCTTGTAGTCTAAATATAACCACTTCATCGGGGTTTCTTTTTCGCCTTTATAACTTAAAAAATAATCTAGTTCTCCATAATAATTAGCATTCATATCTTGCCAAAAGCCACCATCTTCATCTAAGTACATATATTTAATATCGCTAGAGTCTATTAGGACTTGACCTCCTTCATTTAATAAGGTTTTTAAATGTGTAAGATATTTGGAGATTTGATCAAGGGTTTGGAATATGCCGGTACCATTCATCAATAATAAAATAGTGTCAAATGTTTCGGTTTCATCCATAAGTGCCTTCTGCTCTGTATTAATAACGCCTCTAGCGATACTTACAGTAATGGCACCTTGAGAGATATCAATAGCTTTTACATCAAAACCTTCATTTTGTAAATACAAACTGTGATTACCAGATCCGCAACCAACATCTAAAATTTTTCCTGTAGACAGTTTTAACGCGTGTTGTTCTAATTTAGGCATGTCTTTAAAAGCTCTAAAAAGATAGGGTAGAGGCAGCTCATCTTCGTCAGAAATGTTAGTTGAAGTAATTAGGTCTTCTGTGTAATTGTTATTCTGATAATCTAGTAACGCTTTCCCAAAAAGGTCTTTCATATAAATCGTATGCTTTTTTATTTCCGTGTAAACGAAAACGTCCTAACTTCAATAGTAAGTTTGATACAGTTGAAGTGTTTTAAAAATCTTATTTTTGTAGCATGGAAGACATTTTAAACAATCTGCCAAAGCTTGCCAAAGATAAGCATAAGGAAAATAAAACCTTTTTTACTAAGTTAAAAAAGAAAGCACCAAAGCAATTGGACTATATAATGCAGGAATTGCATGAAGCAGAGTTTAAAAAGACCGATTGCTTGACATGTGCAAACTGTTGTAAAACTACAGGTCCCTTATTTACGGATAAAGATATCCAACGTGTGGCGAAACACTTTAGGCAAAAGCCACAACAATTTATTGATACGTATTTACGTTTGGATGAGGAGAATGATTATGTATTACAATCTGTACCATGTACTTTTTTAGGCGCGGATAATTATTGTTCTATTTATGATGTGCGACCAAAGGCATGTGCAGAATTCCCGCATACGGATCGTAAAAAATTTCAGCAAATTTCAAATTTAACACTAAAGAATGTGGCTATCTGTCCTGCGGCTTTCAATATTGTTGAAGAGATGAAAAAACGAATTAAATATTAATACTATTATTTTGTATTTTTAGATATTATGAAAAAACTACTACTTATAATATTAGTCTGTTTTGTTTCCATTACAACTGCTAACAGTCAAGAGTGGCTTACATCGTTTACTCTGGCAAAGAGATTAGCGCTGTCTAAAAATAAGATGCTATTAGTTATCTGGGAAGATGCAACAAATTACTCTTATCCCATTATACTTGAAGATAAGGATGGAACTCAAGTCGTTGCAGAGTTATTTGGAAGTGCAAGCATTAAAACGTTGGTTTGGGATTATTTTGTACCTGTCATTCTTAGTGAGTCTAATTACAGTAAACTATATGAAGCCTTAGGAGATGAAAGGGACGCTAAGTATATTCAACATTTTAACGATGATAGAATAAAAGTCATGGATCCTAATGGTACTATTTTAGATATTTCTTTTCAGGATCAATTTGTTACTCAGAATTTAACAGCAATTATTAAAAAATACGCGCTTGATACTTCTTTTTTAGAAGCAGAATTAAGTGTCTATTTTGATAATAAAAGCTATGCGTCCACATTTAGGTTAGCTAATAAATATCTTGATTTTGCAATATATGCTGAAGATTATTTAAAGGATGAGTTAATTATGTTATCCGATATTTATATGTCAGAAGCAAAAGCATTATTACAAAGTAGTGCATTGGACAAAAAAGAAGCATTGCTGCAAAAACATGAATTATTGGAAATAAAAGCATTTTTAATTTCGGATAAGCCTAATAAAGCACGTCGATTTTTAAAAAGATACAATCTAGAAGAGATTGATCAAATTAATACGTCCTTATTTGCTTTTCTTAATTACACAACATATAGAGGCTTAGATGATATTGAAGAAGCCTTGCAATGGAAACCTCAAGTGTTACAATCGGACCTAAATAAAGTCAAGTTTATTATTAACTAATTTAGTGGTGTTAGTATCAATATAAGTCAACTTGTACGGGCTTTAATCGTGTAGGTTTTTTTATTTACTAGGCTTGAAATTAACGTCTATATCTGGATCTAATTTATGGGGTAATAGTATACCGATTTTACAGGTTGTAAAACTTGTTTTTACTCAATATCATGTATCTTTTACAGGCTTGTCTTGTGTTGTTTTTGTTAAAAACTGATAATAATTCATGTTTTCGACGCATTAGTTGCGTATATGGTGGTGTAACGATTCGATGTGTTGTAAATAATTGATTATCAGACAAATTAACTATTCATCGAGTTTTTTGTGACGTTCGACTAAAATTGTATAATTTTAGGGTAGATTGATATGGATTATCCCTTATTCATTATAAATTTGTAGCACCCTTATATCTGATTTTAACATAACGATATAATTCAAAATTATGAATAGTCAAAAAATAATAAATACAATTTTCTTGTTACTTATAGTAACTACTTCTGCTTTTTCTCAAGTTACAAGTAGCAAAACAACAATTGTTGAAAATGTTAATGCTTCCAAAGCTGGTCTTATCCATGTATTAAATAAGACAGGAGATACTATTATTTTAAAAAGTAATACTGAAATTTATAGATTTAGCTTTTTATTTCATAGCCAAAAAGAATCTGTTTTAATGGATTTGGGAAGTAAAGAGGCTAGAATTCCTTTACATCACTTTGAGGTGGGACGTTATACTGTAGTCGCTTATAGAGAAGATGCGGTATACCCAATTTCTTTAAATCGTATGGAAGCAATCGCTAAGCCAACAGATGCTATTGCTGATTTAGAGGAAGATGTATTGCGTGCAAGTTTGTCTAGTACAGAACAATTAAAAAGAGGGATGCCAGATAGAGAAACGTTTTTAGCTACTATGGCAGCTAAGGCAGAAAAAAGTAAGGCTGAAAAAGAGCAAATTGGACGTTTTAGAAGAGAAGTTGAGGCAAGAGCTAAAAAGGAGCAAGCTTTAGCGTTAGTTAGAGAAAAAGAACTAAGAGCACGTTTAAAAAAACGAGCAGAAGAAAAAGCGCTTAGTGCACGTTCTTTAGTTGAAGCTGATAGATTGAGAGCAGAAAAAGACAGAGCAGAAGCTAAAAAAAAAAAAACAAGAAATTCGCTAGTGATAAATTAGATCCCCCATCTAAAGAAGCAGAGTTCAAAGAAGTTAAGTATAATCTTTCCGATATAGACAATGATAGTTCGTTGGATAGACAAACAAGAAATGAGTATCGAAAAGAAAACTTAAGGCCTAACGGTAAAACATATGACGAATAATTATATGTTAGTTATACAACACATAGGGTTGTCTTTTAATCTTAAAACTATTTAAGCCACTTGTCCAAGTGGCTTTTATTTTGTCTTCATCCCAACCCGCTTCAATCTGTTGTTGTAGTTTATTTGTTCCAGCTAGTTTTGTAAAAAAACCATTTTTAATAAAAAACTCAGACTGATTTGTAGTTGTTTTATAAGCCGCAATAAGATAGTTTAAGTTTAAACCATTTAAAGGTTTAGCTTGACTTAAGTTATAACCATTACACACTTTGTTTTCATATTTAGGGTATTTGGCACCATCGTTAGCAATAGGAGTAAAGACATAACTAGATTTTGGTAAAAAAGGAGACCCATATATTTGAAACTGTAAATCCGTACCACGACCAGCGCTTATGTTGGTACCTTCAAAAAGACATAAACTAGGATACAGGTTTATGGCCTGTGCATTAGGTAAGTTTGGAGATGGTTTGATAGGTAAGTCGTAAGTCATTTGTCTATTATAATGTGTCATAGTTATAACCTTCAGATTGCACTGTATACCATTTTTAAGCCACTTTTCTCCATTAATCATCGTTGCGTATTCGCCAATAGTCAATCCATGAACAATAGGGACTGGATGCATTCCAACAAAACTAGAGTGTTCCATTTCTAAAATAGGACCATCTATATAATGACCATTAGGGTTTGGTCTATCCAAAACAAGCAACAGTTTGTTTTGTTCTGCACAAGCTTCCATAACATAGTGTAAAGACGAGATATAAGTGTAAAAACGTGCACCAACATCTTGTATGTCAAAAATTATAACATCAATATCTTGTAGTTGCTCAGCACTAGGTTTTTTATTTTTTCCGTAAAGAGAAACTATAGGTAAACCTGTTTTAGTATCAATACCATCTTTTACAACTTCTCCCGCATCGGCTTGACCTCTAAAACCATGTTCTGGTGCAAATACTTTTGTAACATTTACTTTTTCAGAAATAAGAGAGTCCACTAAATGTGAATATGATTGACCACTAACAGTATTAGAGGGTGATATCACATTTTTAAAAATAACACTAGTTTGGTTAGCAACAATACCAACACGTTTCCCTTTTAGCAAAGATAAATAGGATTTAGTTTGATTGGCGCCAACAATAATTGGGTTAAAAGGAGGGGGATTTGTTTTAGTTTTGGTTTTAGCCAAAATTTGGTTTGTCTCGGCTAAATTATCTTTCGTTTTAGAAGCACAAGAAATTAATACTAAAACAAATAATAAAACTGTATTTTTGAAAACATTAAATCGCATAATCTAGTTTGAATTTCGAGTTTTTTATAGCAAAACGCATAATTGATAGTAAAGCGTATAAAAGTAGTATATCGGCACCAATAATAAAAATTGGAATCGTAGCAATTGCATTGGGTATTATTGTCATGATGATTGCTATTGCGACAGGGGTTGGTCTGCAACAAAAAATCAGAGAAAAAGTAATTGCATTTAATGGCCATAGTGTTATAGGTATTTATGATAATAATAAATCTGAAGAAAGTATCAGACCTATCTCCACTAATCAGGACTTTTACCCTGAATTTACTGCTGTTCCTGATGTTACGCATATTCAAGGTACAGCTACAAAATCAGGAATAATAAGGTTAGAAAACGATTTTGAATATATTATCGTAAAAGGGGTCGGAGCAGATTACAATTGGCACTATTTTAAAGATTTTCTAGTAGAAGGGCGACTTCCGGATTATACAAAAAAAAGAAATCAAGATATTTTAATCTCTCAATATTTAGCAAATAGATTACAGCTTAAATTAAATGATCGTATAAATACCTATTTTTTAAAAGAGGATACAACAAAACCGCCAAATGTAATTACATATAATATAGTAGGGGTGTATAATTCAGGGTTACAAGAAATGGATCAATTATTTGTAATAGGAGATATTAGACATATCCAACGTTTAAATAAATGGGACGATGATCAAGTCGGACGTTTCGAGGTTTTTATAGACAATTATAGTAATCTAGAAACAGCAGGAGAAGCAATTCTTAAGCAGGTGCCCACCACGCTACAAGCGCAAACGGTAGATAAAGTGTATCCATTTATATTTGATTGGATTAAAATATTTGACAATAACATATATGCAATTATAGGAATCATGATTCTTGTAGCGGGTATTAATATGATAACCGCATTACTAATTTTAATATTGGAACGTACCCAAATGATTGGGATTTTAAAAGCACTAGGAAGTGATAATATTAGTATTCGTAAGATTTTCTTGTACAACGCAGGGTATTTGATTTTAAAAGGGCTGTTTTGGGGTAATTTGATAGGGATAAGCCTATTATTACTTCAAAAGTATTTTGGATTATTTCCATTAGACCCAAAGACATACTATGTGTCAGCAGTACCGGTATATCTTAATATAGGATACATTATAGCACTAAATATAGGTACCTTTATATTGTGTTTATCAATGTTACTAATACCGTCTTACATCATTTCAAAGATTTCGCCAGTCAAAGCCATCCGTTTTGATTAAATAATTTGGGCGTTACCTTAATCCTGAATTTAGTTCAGGATTAAGGTCGCGTCATCCACTATATCTTTTTTGCGCATAAGCGCGCACAAAAAAGGATGCCGTTTCTACCGCTAACGCAACTAACCAAGTTGAGTTTCAAAATAAATTAATTTAGTTTTAACTTTCAACTTTAGACAATTACCTTACTTTTGCAAATTCAAAAGAAAATATTAAATCAAATTTTAAATTTTTAGAGACGAATTAATTTTCACCTATAAAAAACAGAAATGAACCGAGTTTTATATCGAAGTTAAATAGAGAGAACTTCATGTAAACGAACACATTTCACCTTTAAAAAATAATAACATATAGAAATGAACCGAGTTTTATATTGAAGTTAAATAGAAAGAACTTTATGTAAACGAACACATTTCACCTTTAAAAAAATAAAAAATAATAAAAAATAGAAATGAACCGAGTTTTATATCGAAGTTAAATAGAAAGAACTTTATGTAAACGAACACATTTCACCTTTAAAAAAATAATAAAAAACAGAAATGAACCGAGTTTCATATTGAAGTTAAATAGAAAGAACTTTATGTAAACGAACACATTTCACCTTTAAAAAAATAATAAAAAATAGAAATGAACTACGCAAATAACATATTAGAAACTATCGGTAATACACCATTAGTAAAGCTAAACAAACTAACAGAAGAGCTACCATGTTTAGTATTATCTAAATACGAAACTTTTAACCCAGGAAACTCAGTTAAAGACCGTATGGCATTACAAATGATAGAAGATGCAGAAGCAGATGGACGTCTTAAGCCAGGAGGAACTATCATAGAAGGAACTTCAGGTAATACAGGTATGGGATTAGCATTAGCTGCCATAATAAAAGGATACAAATGTATTTTTGTAATGGCAGACAAACAAAGTAAAGAGAAAGTAGATATTTTAAAAGCAGTAGGAGCTGAGGTTGTTGTTTGCCCAACAGCTGTGGAGCCAGATGATCCAAGATCATATTATTCGGTTTCAAAACGTTTAGGAGAAGAAACGCCAAACTCATGGTACGTTAACCAATATGATAATCCAAGTAACGCCAAAGCGCATTACCAAAGTACAGGTCCAGAAATCTGGGAACAAACAGATGGTAAAATTACACATTTTGTGGTAGGTGTTGGTACAGGAGGAACCATTTCTGGTGTTGGGAAATACCTGAAAGAGCAAAACCCTAACGTAAAAATATGGGGAATAGATACTTACGGAAGTGTCTTTAAAAAATACCACGAAACGGGAGAATTTGATGAAAATGAAATTTATCCTTACGTTACAGAAGGTATTGGAGAAGATATTCTACCAAAAAACGTGGACTTTAGTATCATCGATGGGTTTACTAAAGTAACTGATAAAGATGCTGCAGTATATACACAAAGACTGGCCAAAGAAGAAGGTATGTTTTTAGGTAATAGTGCAGGAGCAGCAATTAAAGGAGTGTTGCAGTTAAAAGAACACTTTACAAAAGATGACGTTGTGGTTGTGTTATTCCATGACCATGGAAGTCGTTATGTTGGTAAAATGTTTAATGACGACTGGATGCGCGAAATGGGTTATTTAGATTAGCCCTATAGCAAAAAATCAAGAATTATTAAAGCTATAATTCAAGACTATAAAAAAACTCACCATTTAAATGGTGAGTTTTTTTATGTGAACTATTCAAAATAACCTGAATTGTTTTTAGTGGTTTTAGTAATTAGAAGCTAATCAAAGACTTGTTTTTTGCGAATATGGCATGAAAAATTTAAAATATTTGATTTTACTGACATATTTTCTGATTTTGAAGTATTCAAATTAATTTGTTTTAAAAGAGGATGTATTGATGGTATTTAGTACAGTTAAAGGATTACAACGTTATTTTTAAGCTTAAAGCGACCATATTATAAGGTTATAACTTTTTGATTTAGTTTTTGGCGTGGTTTTGGCGTTTACAGGCATAATACGTTTAAATTAAAATAGGAGCTGTGTAAGAATTATGCAAAACCTATTTTTTAAAATTATAAAATTACAGTATGAGTCAAGTTAAAGAGAATAGCGCAGTCAAAGTAAATTACACAGGTAAATTATCTGATGGACAAGTTTTTGATAGTTCTGAAGGAAAAGAACCAATCGAATTTACTTTAGGACAAGGACAATTAATTCCTGGTTTTGAGAAAGGGTTAATTGACATGAAATTAAACGAGAAAAAAACGATTACAATTGCTAAAGAAGAAGCATACGGAGATATTAATGACGCTTTAAAACAAGAAGTTAGTAAAGCAGATCTACCACAAGATATGAAACCTGAAGTAGGGATGGGATTAGTATCTAAAGCTCCCGATGGACGTGAAACTAATTTACTAGTAGTAGAAGTTAAAGAAGATACTATTGTTTTAGATGCAAATCATCCTTTAGCTGGTAAAGATCTTATTTTTGATCTTGAAGTAGTAGAGATTAAATAAATAACGACTGCTAACTAAAGTAAGTCATTTATTTTGAGAAAAATCAAACAGCCCTTGATATAATTTTATAACAAGGGCTGTTTTTGTTTTTGATAAGTTTAGGTGTCGCTTATTATAAAAATATGACGCCTAATATTTAGTAATTAAAATCAATACAATCCCTAACAATGCAGGAACTGCTTGCACAAAAAATATTTTTTTAGATAGGGATAAAGCACCATAAATACCAGCGACAGCGACACAGCCTAAAAAGAATAAAGCAATATTAAAAGACCATTGTGGATCGGTGATAAAAAACGACCAAATTAGTCCGGCAGCTAAAAACCCATTATATAAGCCTTGATTAGCAGCCATAACTTTAGTTTGTCCAAATATTTCTTTAGGTATCGTTTTAAATACTTTACGTCCTATGGTGTCCCATGCAAACATTTCAAAATATAAAAAATAGAGGTGTAATACAACGACTATTGCTATGATAATTTTAATTAAGATGTCCATTTTTTTAGTTAAATAGTGTTAGTTTTTATTTTTTGTTGCGCAGTAAACATTATAATTTACGTTTAAAATACTTGATCCAAAAAAGCTTTAATACTGGCTTGATTTGTTTTTAATAACTCGTTTCTAGCATGTTCTGTATCCTTAGGCTTTTTATCTTGAGAGAGTTTAAATTTACCTTCCCAAGTGTCAATTGATATTTCAAATAGTTTAATATAGTCTAAATTTTTGTCTAATCTAGGATTGTCGGATTCTAAAACGTATTTGTGGTCTGGAGCTTCTAAAAATTCGGTCATAGTAATTAAAGATTGCTTTAACTGATCCTTATTATCAATTCTAGAAACAGTTCCAGTTAAATGCACTTTAATATAGTTCCATGTTGGTAGCTGTGTTGTCGTGTAAATACTTGGAGAAATGTAGCATTGTGGACCAGAAAACAAGATTGTTATATCGTTTTGATTTTGTAAGACTTCGGTTTGCGGATTATAAATATCAATATGTCCAATTAATTTACCATCACTTTCACGATAAATAAGAGGTAAGTGTGTCACTAACGGTTTGTTGTTTTTAACCGAAATAACAGTCGCTAAAGGATAGGTTTTAATCACTTGTATTAAGTGTTTTTTATCGCTATCTTGATGTTTTTTAGGGGGATACAAATTGATTTATTATAAAGTTAGAAGTGTTTATTTCATTTAAAAATCACAAAATAATGTGTAGTTTTATAAAATGTCAGATAAAAGTACTTCATTTTCAATTAAAAACTGGTCTCAAGACGATCAACCTAGAGAAAAACTATTATATAAAGGAAAAGCAATATTGAGCGATGCGGAATTGGTTGCTATTTTAATAGGCTCAGGAAACAGAGACGAAAGCGCAGTATCCTTATGTAAACGTATCTTATCTAGTGTGGATAATAATTTAAGCGAATTAGGTAAACTTAGTATCAAGCAATTGATGGCGTTTAAAGGTATTGGTGAAGCCAAAGCTATTAGTATAATTGCAGCTTTAGAATTAGGACGCCGACGCCGAGGGGAAGAAGCTTTGCGGAAAAATAAAATTACCTCTAGCAAATCCGTGTTTGAGCTTATGCAACCTATTATTGGAGAGTTACCGCATGAAGAGTTTTGGATAGTGTATTTAAATAATTCCAATAAGGTCATTTATAAAAATCAACTTAGTAAAGGTGGTATTACTGGGACTTTAGTCGATACCCGTTTGGTACTAAAAACAGCTCTAGAAGTTGGAGCGGTAGGACTTATTTTAGCACACAATCATCCATCAGGGACTTTAAAGCCAAGTCAAGCGGATAAAGAGGTGACTTTAAAGTTAAAGACAGCGGCGCGAAGTTTAGATATAAAAGTATTGGATCATTTGATTGTAACGGAAAATGCTTATTTTAGTTTTGCAGACGAGTCTTTACTTTAAAATTTAATATTTTAACTTCAATTATCAAGCACTTGATTATTAAATTTTATATTTATAATTGGATGCTTTTACTTTTTGAAATTCTTATTTTTGAGTCGCTAGATAATGCACAGAATATGGATCACTGCTTACTTAAAAAATGCTTTTAGTTTACACACATAAAATAACCCCCAGAGTCAAGTATGTTTTCAAACAAATTTGCACTAGGATTTTGGGTATACCTGTTAGTTTTACAACAACTATTGAGGAGTTTATTGCACATGATAGTTTAAAGATATCGTATACAAGGCAGCCTTTAAGTAACGAGATTTTTATACGTAGTAATGAGTTGCTATTCGAGCAAGGTTTATCGGATGTAGAGATTGCTATTTTGCCTTGGGAGGATACTAAGTGTTTTTTTGCGGCAGGAGACAAGAGTGCTTTGTCTTTTGATATTTTTGCAGCTGCTTTTTATTTAATTAGTAGATATGAGGAGTATCTGCCACATGTAAAAGATCAATACGGTCGTTTTACAGCGCAGGAAAGTATCGCGTTTAAAAATAACTTTTTAGACCAACCAGTGGTGGATATATGGGCCTATAAGTTTAAAACACTATTAGAGAACAATTATCCGGATTTTAATTTTCCAGAACAAAAATATAATGTCATACCAGTTATTGACGTGCCTGTTGCTTATCAGTATAAGCTAAAAGGGATAATGCGTACCATTAGCGGTACATTTATAGATGTTTTGACTTTTAAGTTTAAGCGTGTCTATCAAAGATATTCAGTGTTATCTGGATTTAAACGCGACCCACACGATACCTATAAATATATTGTTAACAAACAAAAATCTTCAAAGTATAAATTTGTATTTTTCTTTTTATTAGGTGACTTTTCAACGTATGATAAAAATATCAATGCACAAAAACAAAAATTTATTTCTTTAATAAAACACGTGGCAGACTATTGTCAAGTGGGTATTAAAATCTCTTTTTTTGCATTAACTAATATAGAATTGCTTAAAGAAGAAAAGAGTAGGATGGAAGGCATTATTAATAATGCTATTGTGGGGTCTAGACAGTCCTTTTCTAAAGTAAACTTACCAGAATCCTACCGTAATTTGGTCGAACTAGAAATTCCTGAAGACTATACTATGGGGTATGTCAATCATTTGGGTTTTAGAGCCGGGACATGCACACCATTTTTATTTTACGATTTAGATTTTGAAGTTCAAACCCCACTTAAAGTCGTGCCCTATCAAGCTATAGATTTTGCTTTTTTAAAATACCATTCTCTGTTAGATAAAGAGCAGGCACTTAAACGATTGATAAATACAATTAAAAAGGTAAACGGAACTTTTGTACCGGTATTTCATAATTACACGTTTAGTAAACAAGACCGTTGGAAACATTTTAAAACACTTTTTAATATAATATTGGATGCCAAAAACAAATAAAGTAGAACACGTCTTTTTTGATTTAGACCATACACTATGGGATTTTGATAAAAACTCAGCTTTAACTTTTGATTTTATTTTCAAAAAACATCAAGTTAAGACTAATCTAAATGATTTTTTACGCTTTTACGAACCCATAAATCTTAAGTATTGGAAGTTATATAGAGACGAAAAAGTAACCAAGGAAGATTTGCGATACAGTAGATTAAAGGAGACTTTTGATGCTTTACAATTTACGGTAAAAGACCAAGTGATTAATCAATTATCTGAAGATTATATTACGTATTTGTCTAGTTTTAATAATGTTTTTGATGGTACGTTTGAGATATTAGACTATCTAAAATCTAAATATAAGTTACATATTATTACTAATGGATTTAAAGATGCTCAAAACAATAAATTAAAATCTTCAAAATTGGATCATTATTTTGAGACAGTGACAAGTGCGGAGGCAGCAGGTGTAAAAAAACCTAATCCTCATATCTTTAACTTTGCTTTAAATTCGGCTCAAGCCGAAACACAAAATAGTATAATGATTGGGGATAATTACGAAGCAGATATTTTAGGTGCTTTAGATATAGGCTTAGACGCTATTTGTTTTAATTATCATAAAGTAGAGGAGTTGCCCGGAATAAAATTTATTAATCATTTATCAGACATTAAAAAATATTTATAATAACATGGCTTTTCACTATAAAATAATAGTAGTATTCTTTTTTTTATTTAGTTTTTCACTCACGTCAACTGCTCAAAAACAATTAAATGATTACAAATATATTGTGGTACCAGATCAGTTTTCTTGTCAAAAGAAAGCTAACGATTATCAATTAAATGGATTAACTCAATTTTTATTAAAGAAGCAAAATTTTGCAGTTTTTTTAGATTCAGAAAGTTTACCAGAGGATGCTGTCAAAAATGGGTGCTTGGTAGTTTATGCAGACGTTACGGAACATAGTAATATGTTTAAAACTAAGCTGAAAATTAATTTTAGAAATTGTAATAATCAAATTGTATTTACTTCAGAAGAGGGTATTTCTTTAGACAAGGAATATAAAGTAGCTTACAACGTTGCTTTACGTAATACAATTAAAACCTTTCAAAATTTTAAGCACAATTATATAGTAAAAAAAGAGTCTCAACCATTGGTTTCAATTATAAATGATGTCCCGGATACAATAATTAAATCTCAAGATAACACATCAAATACTTTGGTCAATACAGAGGTTAAGATTAATAATTTACCAGTCTCTAAACAGGATTTGTATACAGCACAATTAATTCAAGGTTCCGTATTTTGTTATCAATTAAAAACGGAAAATAATACCATAGTCTACACTATTCTGTTTTCTGGGAAAGAAGATTTTTATCTGGTAAAAGGAACGGATGCTGTAATCTATAAAATGAATGCACAATGGATTTTAGCGCAGTATAAAAATGATGTTTTAGAAACTAAAGCAATTAATATTCAATTTTAGTAGCCATATTTTTCTTTCCAACGTGATTTTAAAAAGTCACGTTGGGCATTTTCTCTGCCATTATTACCAGGATCGTATAGCTTCGTATTACTAATTTCTTTGGGTAAAAACTCTTGAGTAGCAAAATTATTTTCATAATTATGGCTGTATTTATAGTCTTCGCCATAGCCAATCTCTTTCATTAATTTAGTAGGTGCATTTCTGATATTCAAAGGCACACTTAAATCTCCAGTTTGCTTTACCAATTGTTGTGCATGGTTAATAGCCATATAAGCAGCGTTACTTTTTGGGGAGCAGGCAAGATACGTGGCGCATTGGCTTAAAATAATTCTAGATTCAGGATAACCAATAGTGGTCACTGCTTGAAAGGTTGTATTAGCCATAACCAAAGCGGTGGGATTAGCATTTCCAATATCTTCACTAGCTAAAATTAATAGCCTTCGGGCAATAAATTTAACATCTTCGCCACCTTCAACCATTCTAGCCAAGTAATACACCGCAGCATTTGGATCGCTACCCCTTATAGATTTTATAAAAGCCGATACAATATCATAATGCTGTTCTCCAGTTTTGTCATAACGTACCGTATTGTTTTCTACTTTATCCAAAACCATAGCATCCGTGATGGTAATAGGTTCTTCAGTTTCACTATTAACGACTAACTCAAAAATGTTTAAGAGTTTTCTAGCGTCTCCTCCAGAATGACGTAATAAAGCATTGGTTTCCTTAAGTAATATGTTTTTTTTAGATAAGTATTCGTCTTTTTCAATAGCGCGCTTTAAAAGGTCTTCCAAATCAGTTTTTTCAAACGCTTTTAAAATATAAACCTGACAGCGTGACAATAATGCGGATATAACCTCAAAGCTGGGGTTTTCTGTGGTGGCACCAATTAAAGTCACCCACCCTTTTTCTACAGCTTGTAGTAAACTATCCTGTTGTGATTTGCTAAATCGATGGATCTCGTCAATAAACAAAATCGGGTTTTTAGCAGTAAATAACCCACCACTATTTTTGGCTTTATCAATAACTTCTCGTACATCTTTAACACCAGAACTAATAGCACTTAGTGTATAAAAAGGGCGTTTGGATGTAGTTGCAATGATATTTGCTAAAGTTGTTTTTCCAATGCCCGGAGGTCCCCAAAGAATCATACTTGGTATAAGGCCTTGTTGGATGTGTTTGGTTAATGTCCCGTTGGGACCCACTAAGTGCGACTGACTAATATAGTCGTCTAAAGTTTGTGGACGTAATCTTTCGGCTAAAGGCGTATTCATGATGTAAAATTAAATTATTTTTTTGGTTGGCGTGACTTTTTTACTCATTCTTAACAAAAAAGTCTAGCTGTGTCTACCCCATTTTTGTGCTTACACCAAAAGGATGTCTAACACAGCGATATATTCCTCAGGCAGTAACCGACTGACATTATTACATTACAGTAAAATTGGATAACTATTTGCTATATTTATTGCTAATGAAACAACAGGAACCTTTTCAATTTACCTTAGACGTTATAGCCTATCCAATAACATTTGTAATGTTATTATGGCTAATTTTTGCTATAGAAATCAGATTTGGGTTCTCATTAAATTTTTTGGGTATTTTTCCTCAAAAATTGTCAGGTTTAATAGGTGTGTTTTTTAGTCCTTTTATCCATTCGGGAATTGCACATTTATGGCATAATACCATTCCTTTATTTGTTTTAAGTACAGCGCTCTTTTATTTTTATAGACCAATAGCATTTAAAGTACTGTTTTATGGTATTATATTATCGGGTGTTTTAACGTGGTGTATTGGAAGACCATCCTATCACATAGGAGCTAGTGGACTGATATATGTTTTAGCAAGTTTTATCTTTTTTAAAGGTGTTTTTGCAAAACATTACAGGCTTATTGCGTTATCATTATTAGTAGCTTTTTTATACGGAAGTATGATCTGGAATACCTTACCATTAGAAGATGGTATCTCTTGGGAAGGGCATTTAAGTGGCTTACTTGTCGGATTGTTTTTTGCTTTACTATTTAAAAAGCAAATCGCAAAACCAAAACGTTATGTTTGGGAAGAATCAGATTATAACGAAGAAAATGACGAGTTTTTACAACACTTTGATGAGCAGGGTAATTTTATCGAAAGGGTAGAAGAGGAGGGTATGCAGGACAATCTTCTTGAGGAGGATCATCCAATAACATACCATTATATTTTTAAAGAAAATAAAGACTTATAGGCGTTGTCTTACAGCTTCGTATAAAAAAGCACCACAAGCCACACTAACATTTAAAGATTCTATTTCTCCCAATAGAGGTAATTTTGCTTTCTCGTTAACAATCTTTAAAATAGAAGGATTAATACCACGTCCTTCAGATCCCATTATTATGGCGCAAGGTTCTTTAAAGGACACATCAAATAACGTTTTGTCTGTTTTTTCAGTAGCAGCAATGACTTTAATATCTGAAGACTGTAAAAAGAAAACCGCATCTTTTATATGGTCAACTCTACAAATAGGCACTTTAAATACAGCGCCAGCACTTGTTTTAATAGTATCACCATTGACAGGAGCAGCACCTTTACTTTGTATAATTATACCATCAACGCCAGTACATTCTGCAGTACGGATAATAGCTCCAAAATTTCTAACATCACTTAATTGATCTAGTAATAAAAACAAAGGTGTTTTGGTTTTTGCAGTGACCATTTCAAATAGCCCTTCAATGTCATAAAATTGAACAGGAGAGATTTGTGCAACAGCACCTTGGTGATTGTTTTTAGTCAATCTATTTAATTTCTCAGCAGGAACATAAGAAGAATTTACTCTTTTATGTTTTAATACCGTTTCTAATTCTTGAAACAAGTCGCCTTTTAGTCCTTTTTGTAAAAAGACTTTATCAACATGTTCTCCTGCATTTAAAGCTTCAATAATAGCTCTAAGACCAAATATCTGAGTGGTTTTTTCCATGACACAAAGGTATAAAAAAAGAGCCTGCAAATTGCAGGCTCTTTTAAGTATAAAGAAAATATTCTTTTTAGTTTCCTATAGTAAATGTTTGAGAAGATGAAATTGGACCAGTTGAAGGTCCTGTAAATCCTTGAATATCAACTAAAGTTGTTCCATCATAACTTAACGTTACAGTTCCATCTAAACCATCTCCGTAAGAGTCAGTAAAAACAAATGTATATGTCCCATCTTCTAAACAAACGGCTTCGTTTGCTGTATCAGTACCAGCAGCATAAGCACCTCCTGAAGAGGCTACAACTGCATTGCTAGCGTCTAAGATTTCCCAACTACTCTCTTCAGAATAAGAATCAAAATCAATAGCTAAAGCAGCTTCGTTAGAATAACATATTAGTTTAATGTTTAGTACCATATCATTTCCGTAGAAAAAGCTACCATCTTGTTCTAACATAAGTGTTAGAACTTTACCAGCACCACCAATATTGATATCAGAAACAGTTACATTTAGATTTGCAACATTAGATCCAGCAGGAATAGTTACCGTTGCAGGTACTGAATACGCTGAAGCATCTGCTGTAGTCGCATCCATATCTACAAGTACATTATAAGTTCTGTCAGAATCTTCTGTGTTTGTAGAGTATAGTTTAATATCACGACTTGATGACGCTCCTGGTTCAACTAGAAAATCTTTGCTTATCTCAAAGCTAACATGATTTAATCCTGATGTTGTGTCATCATCATCACTACAACTTACAAATAATGTAAGTGCTAGAGTGAATGACAATAATAAATATTTATTTATTTTCATCTTAATTTGTGTTTTAGTTATTAGAATTAGTTTTGAGTTCCGATAAATGGATTGTTTTGAATCTCATCTTCAGGAATTTCTAAAGATAACTTTTCATCATCGTAAGCAGTTTGAACACCTACATTTGATAAATGGTTAGCTCCTCTAGTTATTGTCGCTTGATTTCTCTTCATTGCAAAATAACTTTTTCCTTCACCCCATAATTCAAGTCTTGTTTGGTAATAAACCTCGTCTAATAAAGCCTGACCACTTAAAGCATCCACATATGCAGATGTTGGTACTCTTAAATCTAATACGGATTTAAGGCTTGTTCTTGCAAGTCCATCAGCACCTAATCTAGCGTTAGCTTCAGCATTTAATAAATACATTTCAGCAACTCTCATATAAACGTAATCTGTTGTAACGTTTCTTTGACCTCCAACAACTCTACCTGGATCATAAAATTTGCTAAAAGGTAATAAATAATATGTACTAGAAGGATCATTTAAGAATTGAGATTTTCTAATATCGTTTGCAGGTATTGAATTGTATAAATCTAAATCAATTGCTTTAGAATCTCCAGCCCATGCATAACTGTAAGTATAAACATCAACTTGTCCCCACCATGATACAAGATCAAGACCGTTATCTAATGTAATATCTACTCCCCACATCCATCCTGGTGTGTTTACGTCGTTAAAACCACCTACAGTTTCTGCACTTGTAGCTAAAGAGTAACCTCCACTAGTAATTACATCATTTGTTAATGCTGCTGCTTCTGTCCAGTTACCCATACCTGCATAAACGTATGCTAAGGTACCTTGAGCTACTGACTTATTAATTTGGTTTTTAGCAGTTCTTGTAAAACCGTCTAATAAAGTAATAGATTCTGTTAAATCAGATATCATTAGATCAAAAATAACTTGTGTCGTTACTTTTGGACCATTTTGATCAGCTGCAGTTGTGTATAAAGGTAAGATTTCAGCATTTGGCTCATATTTATTTGAATATAATTGCGTTAAGTAAAAGTAAGAGTGAGCTCTTATTGCTTTTGCTTGACCCATGATCCATTTGTTGGCATCTAAATCAGGTGTTACGTCTTGTCCTCCTAAAGCATCGATAACGGTATTAGCTGAACGTATAAGTCTGTAGTAATATCTCCATGGTTTACGATTTCTAATTTGAGTAAAATCTTGCGTGTCTTGGTATTCAGTTAATGATCTGTACCAGTTATAACCATTTGTAGATAGCGCCATGTCTCCACAAAGCATGTCTAAATATATGTCATAACCCTTTTG
Organism: Psychroserpens sp. NJDZ02; assembly: GCF_004843725.1. Taxonomy (NCBI): domain Bacteria; kingdom Pseudomonadati; phylum Bacteroidota; class Flavobacteriia; order Flavobacteriales; family Flavobacteriaceae; genus Psychroserpens; species Psychroserpens sp. NJDZ02. The sequence goes on from NZ_CP039451.1 coordinate 2,499,216, forward strand.
TCCAAAATCATCATGGTCATCACTACCACCAGTTTCTGTTTGAAACTGTAGTGTGTAAATACCAGCCATACTACCTGCTATTACCCCTGGGTTATTTGCTGCTGCTTCCGCAACTTGCTCTGCAGTTAAAAACTCTGTAGGCTCTGTGTCTAAGAAGTCTTCATTACAGTTAAATAATGTCAGCATTGAAGCTGCCACTATGGTACTTAATATTTTATTTTTTGTTTTCATAATTTTTCTTTTTTAAAATTTAACTCTTAATCCTAAAGTTATCGTAGATAAAGGAGAGTAAGTATAACGGTCAGATGCACCTGTTTCAGAAGTTGAAGGGTTGAATCCTTTTCTGCTACTTAATAGAAAAAGGTTGTCTCCAGATACTGATACATTAATATCATCTACACCAGATGATTGGAAAAATGCTTTAGGTATTGTATAACCTATTCTTACGTTATTTAAAGAGATGTAATCTGAGCTAGTTAAAAATCTTGTTGAGAAAGAGTTACCATTAGTATCAAGACCATCAGAGATTCTTGGTACGTCTGTTACATCTCCTGGATTTTGCCATCTGTCTTCAATATCAACACTCCAGTTATTAGATCCTACTGTAGAGTTATGCATTAAACTAGCATAAGCACCGTCGTAAGCATATCCACCTAAACTATAAAGTATTTGTGTACTGATATCAAAATTCTTGATTTTACCACTTAATCTAATAGCTCCTCTTACCTTAGGAATTGCAGATTTGTCTACATAAACTTCAGTTGCCTCAGCATAAGATTTTGTAGTTGTTTTCTGGATATTAGATCCAGGAACTAACGTTTCATATTCTACTAATGAAGCAGATGTATTGTTAGCACCATTTGCAGGTACCCAATCAGTAATATCTCCACCATCTAAAATTCCGTTATTGTTTACATCATCATAATATCTAAACCACATTGGTGTACCATCTGCAGAATCTACACCTGCATATTCTCTCATGTAAAAATCAAATATTGAACGTCCTTCTCCAAATCCAAATCCTGTAGAAGTATCTAAAATTTTAGGTAATCCAGTTGCAGGGTCTAATGGCATTGTCGTAATTTCATTGCTTAAAAATTCTCCATTAATAGCTATATTAAACTTGTAATCAGCTTTGTCTATAATAGTAGCATCGATATCAAATTCTAAACCTGCGTTTCTTAATTGACCATCATTTACTGTTATAGAAGATATACCTTCAGAAGGTCCAACACGTCTATCAAATAGTAAGTTATCTGTGTTTTTTACATAGTAATCAATATTAGCTTCTAAGAAACCAAATAAGTTAGACTCGATACCAACTTGAAACATTTTAGATGTTTCCCAAGTTAAATCAGGGTTTCCGTTAAGTCTTGGTGAAATAGAGATTTCATCATTTAAGTTACTTACATCAAATGTATTATATCCAGGGTATAAGTTGTCAGCATCTCCTTGATCACCTAGTACACCATAACTGGCTTTAACTTTAAGGAAATCTAAGAAGTCTACATTCTCTAAGAAAGATTCTTTTGAAGCTATCCATGATAGACCTACAGATCCAAATGTTCCCCATTTGTTATTAACAAATCTAGATGAACCATCACGTCTAACAGATCCTGTTAAGTAATATTTGTTGTCTAAGTTATAGTTAAGCTGTCCAAAATAACTTTCTAATGTTGAAGTATCTGTGTAAGAGCTAGGAGGAGAGGCAACAATAATGTAGTTACTTAAGTCATCAATTCCTGGTACTACAACTCCTGATTTACTAGCAGAAAAGTTTTTAAATGTGTAGTCATTCGATTCGTGTGCTACTAAAGCTTCTATACCATGTCTTCCAAATTGCTTTTGAAAACGTAATAACTGTAAAAAGTTTTGTGTAAATAATTCACTATCACTTTTAAATACAGATCCTGGTGGTACTTGTGAAGCTGCAGACCCATAGAAAGGGTTGTTTTGACTCGTATACTTGTTGTTGTAATATTGAGCACCATATCTAGCAGTAAATGTTAAATTGTCATTGAATAAAATATCAAATGAGAAGTTACCATTTAATTCATGTCTGTCAAATGTACTTTTATCAAAATTAGCATCAGCTATTGAGTTTGTTAAAGCTCCAAAACCACGACCAGTTTGACCATAATCGTATTGGTTACCTCCGTAAATTGGATCATTAACAGTGTTACCATTACCATCTCTTAAAAATAAAGGATATATTGAAGGAATGTTATCAACAAACCAGAAAATACTTCCAGAATCTTCAGACTGACCGTTGTTATTATTTTTAGAGTTAGCATAACCTATGTTTGCTGTAGCCTTTAACCAATCTTTTGCTTGATGCGTAACACTTAGTCTTGTGTTATATCTCTTATAGTTTGAGTTGGTAACGTATCCTTCGTCATCTAAATAACCAAATGAAGAGAAATAAGAACTTTTATCACTACCTCCACTCATTCTTAAACTAGCTTCTTGTCTATATGCTTGTTGAAAACCATAGTCTTCCCAGTTTTCTGGCTCATACTTTTTTGTAACACCTGCTCTAACTTTACCTGTAGTAGGATCAATTATTTCAGCACCGTTAGCCGCATTGTATAAGTTGTAACTTGGGTTAATACCTGCACTACTAAATAACGTAGAGTTAGCAAATCCTACTGGATCAGCATTACCTGTAGCAATACCTTTGTTTTTTAAGGCTTCCCAACTTAATTCGGTATATCTATCTGCCGATTTTATCACTTCATTTCTTGGAAGAAATTGCATGTTGATACCAGATTTTACGTCAACTTCGACATAGGAGTTGTTTGCACTTCCTTTTTTGGTAGTAATTAAAATTACACCATTTGCACCTCTAGAACCATAAATAGCTGTAGCTGTTGCATCTTTAAGGATGGTTGTAGTCTCGATGTCCGAAGGACTAATAGAGTTAATACTTCCACTAAAAGGTACCCCATCTACTACGTAAAGTGGATCTCTGTTTCCGTTAACCGAACCAAACCCTCTAATACGTATAGTAGAAGTTGTTCCTGGTTGTCCAGAAGTGTTAATTACTGTAACTCCGGCTGCCTCCCCTGCTAATGCTTGAGATACATTTGAAAAAGATTTTGCTTCAAGCTTGTCAGCTGAAACTACTTTTGCTGTACCTGTGTAAGACTGCTTGGTAGTTGTACCATAACCAACAATAACAACTTCTTCTAGTTGATTGTCTGGAGCAAGACTAACATTAATAGTGTTAGTATTACCAACAGTAAGTGTTGCGTTACTGTAACCAACATAACTAAACTGTAGTTCGTCACCAACTTTAGTTGTAATTGAATACTTACCATCAAAATCTGATGATGCTCCATTTGAAGTTCCTACTACTAGAATAGTAGCTGATGGTAATGGTAGTCCATTTTCATCAGAAACAACTCCTGAAATTGTTTTGTCCTGTGCAAACGTTATTTGCACAACAAACGCTAGAAATAGCGTTAAAATCCCACTAAATTTTGTTTTCATTTTTATTTTTATTTGAATTAGTCTGTGTCAAAAATCATAATAAAAACTTAATAAAACAACTTTTTTATCATAATATTTGATTTGGACAAGTGAATAATGCAACGTTTTAGCTTAGTGTTTACACATATTCAAATAATAGTGTCTTGTCTTGTTATATGGGTAATTGGTTTCTTTTAAAAGTAAGTAGTGGTGTGTTTTTGTTCTTCTATTTTTCTATAATAAATTGATTAATAAGGGGTAGTGTTAATTATTTATTAAATATTGATATCTTGTTTTTAGCAATTATTTCGCAAAAAAAAGTCAAATGTTAAGATATTATTAAATAATTCGGTTTGATTTTGTATTGATTATTTAATGAGTTTTTATTTTAAAAAAAAACCTCATAATTCAAATTATGAGGTTTTTTAAAGGTTTTATTGTGGAACAATTAATTGATATCCCAAAATAATTTTGTTGTTTGCGTGTCTCCACCAATAGCAGCAGATGCAGCAGACCAGTTTGTTTGATTCAAATTTTGTTCGTCAACTGGGTAAGTATATCTTAGGGGTACAGGTAGTGCGATGTCGTCTTCTGTTATAAATACGTTCATGGCAGGTGCATCAAACTTTCTCCAAACGGTCCATCCTTCAAAACCTCTGTTATACATAGCTAACCAAAATTGAGTTCCAATTTTTTCTCTCCAAGTACCTGCAGCTGTACCATAGGCTACTGAAGTATTGGCTAGGTAATCAACAGCGTCTGCAGTGGTTCCTCCCCAGTATTCTATTGATGCTGTAATCCCGTTAGCATAAAAAGTAGCTGCAGGGCCTCCAACATTGAAGCTTTGTTCTGCTGCTTCTGCTAAGTAAAAAGAAACTTCACTATAGTCCATTAAGACTCCAGCGAATGTTGCTTCGTGCAGAAGTGCGCCTAGTTGCGAGTTTCCTGAAAAGCTATTGTTGTCGCCATAAATACCACCTTGAAAAATTCCTCCTCCTAAGTTTTCTTTGAAGTAATTATCTGTTCTAGGGTCATCTAGTGTATTCATAATATCTATTATTGTGTTGGCTGCAACAAAATCTTTACGACCCGATTGCACTAAATCAACCCATAATGGATTAGTATTAGGTGTTGCACTTAAATAATTGAATATTGCGTTATCTGCATTAGAGGTGAAAACCCCACTATTTACTGCAGATTCAACTGTCGATTGTGATAAAGTTGGGTTAACGTCAGATAAACGGATACCTATTCTTAGCTTTAAAGAATTAGCGAATTTTTTCCAACTGGCCATATCTCCGTCGTATAGTCTGTCGGCTACATCTCCTATTATTGGGTTGTAACCAAAACCAGTAGAGGTATCAAAATCTGAAATTATAGCATCCAATCTGTTAATTAAATCTGGATAAATTATTGATCCAGCATCATCATATTCTGGTAATGGATATTGTATTATATCTAAGGCTTGTGTGTAAGGAATATCTCCAAATGTATCCACTAATTGTTGCCATGTGTAAATAGATAATACTTCAATTTGAGCTAAACGACCCATTTTTTCGGAATCGGTAAGTTCAACATTGGAGATTACTTTACTTTTAGCGTCTTTTAAATCGAATAGCACATCTATATACATTTCTGACCAATGATTGTCTGTGATGCTCCTTGTGTTTAAGTCATAATTGGATTCATCAACGTATGTCGTTTGTGTAAAATATTGCGCTAAAAGCTTGAATACGTTGTTGTTAACGTTGGTGCTTGACATTTGATCTACTAAGCTTTTAGTAGCTGCAGTAAATAGGACATCCTCTGTAACCAGTTTTGGATTTTTTGGGTCTTGATTTAGTTCGTCATATCTATCATCACTCATGCATGACGAAAGTAGGATTAAACTCAGTATTGGTATTATTATTTTTTTCATAATGCTGTAATTAAAATTGTAGTTTTAAACTTGCTCCTATTTCTCTAATTGTAGGGTATGCTCCAGATTGATAACCTTGGACGTTTCCAGAACTTAATCCTGCTTCAGGATCTGAGTATGGTAAGTTTTTATGGATTATCCATAGGTTTCTACCAATGATAGAAAATGAGGCATTAGTAAATGGTAGTTTTTGTAATGTTTTTTCACCTAACTTGTAAGTTAAGCTTAATTCTCTAAGTTTAACATAAGATGCATCATATACGTGTGCTGCATTTGGGTTTTTAGCATATCCCCAAGGATTGTTATAAGATGTTGCTGCTGCACGGACGCTGTTTGTTGTTCCGTCAGCCTGCACTCCTGGAAGTATGACACCGCCACTATCGTTTCCTGTTGTAACTGGGTTTCTAACTGGATTACCAAGGTCATTTAAGCCTGCAGTAAAATCATATAAACCAGTTGCATAACCATACCAAGTGTCTAAAGAAAAGATGTCTCCTCCTTGTTGGATATCCACTAAAAAGTTTAAACTAACATTTTTGTAATTGATAGTATTGTTTATACCAGCTTTCCAGTCAGGGTTAACATTACCTATTATTTCGTTAGACGTATCAGATACTAGGTAGTATCCATCTGTTCCAACTACTTTTTCACCGTCTTGATATATGTAATTTGTACCTCTAATCGTTCCATAGGCCTCTCCTGGTGTGGCATTAATAGATACCCCACCTTGTAAACTTGCGATTTGTAGATTTTCTATTCCATCTCTTAACTCAAGTACTTTGTTTTCATTTTTAGACCAGTTAACAGAGATGTTCCAATTAAAGTTTTCTGTTTTGATAGGTGTTCCATAAAGTTGTACTTCAATACCTTTGTTCTCTATAGTACCTGCATTTTCCCAACGAGAAGCATAACCTGTGGATGCTGAACCTGGTACGTTTACAATTTGATCTTCTGTTGTAGTATTGTAATAAGCAAGATCTAAACCAGCTCTTCTATTTAAAATAGCCATTTCTAATCCAAATTCATAAGATTTTTGTCTTTGTGGTTTTAGCTCTAGGTTATTTAGTGCAGATGGGTTTGATGCTATACCAGAACCATCAAAAGGCGCTGAAATACCATAAGTATTGTATACTCTATATGGGCTAGTATCATCACCAACTTCAGCATAATTTGCTCTTAATTTACCAAATGATAACCAATCTGTTTTTACAAATTTAGAAAAAACTAAACTTCCTGAAGCAGAGTAATATCCGTAGGTGTTATTTTCCACAGGTAATGAAGAAGAACGATCTCTTCTATATGTACCTTCAATAAAAGCAAATCCATCATATCCTAAACTAGCTCTGGCAAACATACCATCTACCATTTTTTTTGCGTTGTACTCAACAGGAGCTATAATAGGGCTTACAGAATTGGTAAGGGTGTATAAACCGGGGATACCTAGTCCTCCGTTAGTTTCTGCTCTGATTGATTCCCATGTTTGTCTTCTTAAGTTGAAACCAATGTTTCCATCTAGGTTTAATTTTTCACTAAGATCTCTATTGAAATTTAAAAATAAATCGTAGTTATATTCTGCTACTTGGTTATTGAATCTAGAGTATTTTGATACGTTTGCACTTCCAACGTTAGTTCTTTCTTCTTGAAGTTCTGTATAAGTGTCATAGGCAAATCGTCCCATAAAACTTAACCAATCATTTATTTCATAGTTTAAAGAAACATTACCATAATATCTGTTTCTTGAATCTGTTTCGTAATTTTCATAAAACGTCCAGTAAGGGTTGTCTGAATAAATTGGAGATAGATCAGTTGGACTAGAAGTATTCCAAGTTATGTTTTCTCCTGTAGCAAAATAGGCGTTTTTTTGAGCTCTAAGGTCCACGTTAGTTTGAAACCATTGTCTAAATTGTTGCATTACGTTGTTCGAGTCATAACCTGTACCATAACGGCCTTTTCCGCTTGTTTTTGTGTAAGTAAAATTTGTTGTAGCAGTTAGTTTGTCTGAAAAATCGTTTGAACCACTAAAGGTGATAGAGTTTCTTTTTATTTCACTATTCGGTAAATTTCCTTCTTGTAACATATTAGTATAACCTAATCTGAAAGAGCTAGTATCGCTAGATCCGTCTAAACCTACTGAGTTAACGTACGTACCTGAAGTACCCCAAACAGAATTAGGATTGTTTTCTCCAGCAACCCATGGAGATGCTTGTCCGTATCCTTCAAGTTGTGGGTATAAGTTATCCCATTGAAAAACTAATAGATTTGGGTCAAACGCAGCACCATAAGAAGCATCTTCTGTTGTCGGAGTTATTAGATCAGGATTACCATCACCGTCAATATCTTCATAGAAAAATTGTTCAGTTGGATCATCGTAGTATGCTCCATAACCTGCACCATATTTGTTTTGATATTCTGGTAGAGTTTCTTTGTCTGCTTGTCCAAGCATTACACTAGAGCTGATTGTTACTCCGATACCTTTTTTAGTTTTACCTTTTTTAGTCGTGATAATTATCGCACCATGCATACCTCTAGAGCCATATAAGGCTGTTGCTGCTGCACCTTTTAAAACGTTGATAGTTTCAATGTCATCAGGGTTTACATCTGAAGATGCATTACCGTAATCGTATCCACCTCCACCGGATTGTTGAGTTGCGGTGTTTGTATTGCTGTTACTAATTGGAACGCCATCAATTACAAAAAGCGCTTGGTTGTTACCTGAAATAGAATTACTACCTCTAATTACTACATTGGTTGATCCTCCTAATGTTCCTGAACTTTTAATATCTAAACCGGCAACTTTTCCAGATAAAGAATTTACAAAGTTTGAGCTCTTTACTTTAGAAACAGCTTCTCCATCTACTTCTTGAGTAGCATAACCTAAACTTTTCTTCTCTCTTTTAATACCTAAAGCTGTTACAACAACTTCGTCTAAAGTATTACCAGGTGTTAAGCTTACACTTATAGTGCTACTTGATCCAATTGTTTTTTCTAGAGAATCATAACCTACATAGCTAAAGTTTAATACTTGGCCATTACTGGCTTGTATAGAGTATTTTCCGTCAAAATCGGATGTGCTACCATTTGATGTGCCTTTAACAACAATAGTTGCAGAGGGCAGTGGTAAACCGTTTTCATCAGTTATTACTCCTGAAATTGTTCGTTCCTGGGCGTATGACAGGCTGGCTATCATCACAAGAAACAGTGTTAAAATTCGATTTAAATTTGTTTTCATATTAATATATTAAATTAGTCTACATCAAAACTGCTAATAATTTGTTAATAAAACAATAATTATTCGGTTTTTTTTGTTAATTAATTAATACATGCTTGGATATTGTTTTATATTAAGTCAAAATGTTGATTTTAAACTAAGATGTATCTTAGATTGTGAAAAATTAAAACTGTCGTTATTTTTTCTGCCATTAGCATAAATAAAGCGTAATAAGCCACCTTTAGTTAATATTCCAAATCCAAATCCTATGCTATATAAAGTCTCTTTTTGTTCTAGAATTTTATTCTTAAAATCAGCAAAATCAATAATGGAGTTCAAGAATATAGTATTGCTAAGTTTATATCTGTATTCTGTATTTAGTGCATAGAGGTTATTTGCGGTTAAACTGTTTTCTGTAAAACCTCTGATGCTGTTTATTCCTCCAAATCTATAAAGCTCGTTTTCTAGATAGTTTTCCGAGTTTATAATTTGTAGTATACCTTTTATATAGATACTGTTGTTTTTATTTAAATTAAAAATATGACTGGCATTAATGTCTATCAAAGTTTGATTTTCGTTGCCAAAACTTGTTTTTCGTTTTCCGATTCCAAATTCTGCTGTTAATTGTGATTTAATTTGAAATAATTTTTCTTCATTTTGTCGTTGTAGAAATTGATATTTTGCGGTATAAAAATTAGAGTTATAATCTACAACAGTGATTAAATCTGTATTAGATAGGTTGCTAGACGCTGTACTTTGAAGGCCAGCATATATTGTGTTTTTAGGGTTGAGTTGAAAAAACAAACTAGCTTTTTGTTTTGTAGTGATAAAAGTAGAATCTCTTTTAGTGATATTAAGTGAGGTTTCTAAGCCTAAAGGAGAGTTAAATAGGTAAGGGAGGTTTGCAATTAGATTAAAATTTTTCTGTTCGCCTTCGTCACTTTTATAATCTAAATATAAACTTTCGCCATAATTTAAATTATTAACCAGTTGTAGATTTAGATAACCGTTAAATTCAATTTTATTAGAAACTTCATTAGTGGCGAATCCAATAAAGCCGTCAAAATTGTTACTTGACATTTTTTTTAAATACAAATAAAGTTGCGTGGAGTCTCTAGTGAATAATATTTCAGGACTTTTTGTTTGTCTTGTAAAACTTAGATTATTGAGATTGATAATTTTCTTATTTACTGATTCAATATTAAAAATTTTATTTGGTTTTATTTTTAAATAATGCTTTAAGTAGGATTTTGGGAATTTTTCATAACCTTTAATAATTATTTTATCCAAACGTCTTATGTCGTCTTGTGTGTCTATAATTAATTTGGCAGAAAGTGTGGAAGGATTTTTTTGTGTTATGTCTACGAGTTTTAGGGTTGAAAAAGGATAACCCGATGCACTTATTGTTGTATTGAAATTTTTTAATTGGCTCTCTATATTTAAATAAGGTAGATAGATATGATTGTTTTTTATCTCTGGTAAATTTAATTTTGAAAAGTAACTTTGTGTGTTTAAAAGAGAGTCTATATATATATGTATGTTTTCAATTTTATTTTTTAAATGAATTTGTGCCACATAAAAAGAGTCAGTTGTCTTGCTTATCGCTACCAATTTATGATTTAAGTAGCCGTTTTCTAAAAGTTTGTTTTGAAATAGAGCTACGTTTTTTTTAATGGATTCTAAGGAGGTATGCGAAATGGGGTAACTGTATCTGGATATAATTGAAGTTTCTTGTGGTGTAAAACCTATTATTTGTAATTGTAAATCTTGACTTCTAATTAATGAAGAAAATAGGATCAGAACAAAAAGGGTGATATAGTTTTTAAAATGCAAGCTAGTTTGTTTAAGTGTTAAAAGTAAAACTAACGTAAAAAACTTACTATTTGATATGTCCTATTAATATTATTTTAAATTCTATTGAAAATTAATGGATTATGATTTGATTACTTGAATTTAATCACTACATTTGCACCCCTCTTAGAGAGAGGTAACATAAAATTATATCAGAATTATATGCCAACAATTTCACAATTAGTACGAAAAGGAAGAGCCAAAATAACCAAGAAGAGTAAATCGGCTGCTTTAGATTCGTGTCCTCAAAGACGTGGTGTGTGTACTCGTGTTTATACAACGACACCTAAAAAACCTAACTCAGCAATGCGTAAGGTAGCAAGGGTTCGTTTAACAAACGGTAACGAAGTAAATGCATACATCGGTGGAGAAGGTCACAATTTACAAGAGCACTCGATAGTATTGGTTAGAGGTGGAAGGGTAAAAGATTTACCAGGAGTTAGATATCACATCGTTCGTGGTGCTTTAGACACAGCAGGTGTTGCCGGTAGAACACAACGTAGATCTAAGTATGGTGCAAAACGCCCTAAAAGTTAATTAAAAACTTAAGAAGAAGACATGAGAAAAAGAGCAGCAAAAAAAAGACCGCTTTTACCAGATCCTCGATTTAACGATCAGTTAGTAACTAGATTTGTTAACATGATGATGTGGGATGGTAAGAAGTCTGTAGCTTTCAAAGTATTTTATGATGCAATTGACATTGTAGAGACTAAGAAAACAGACGAAGAGAAAACAGCTTTAGAGATTTGGAAAGAAGCATTATCTAACGTTATGCCTCACGTAGAAGTACGTAGTCGTAGAGTAGGTGGAGCGACCTTTCAAATACCTAACCCAATACGTGCAGACCGTAAGGTGTCAACTGCAATGAAATGGTTAATTAGTTTTTCTCGTAAGAGAAATGAAAAATCTATGGCGTTACGTTTAGCTTCAGAAATTTTAGCAGCAGCTAAAGAAGAAGGAGCAGCAGTAAAAAAACGTACGGATACGCACAAGATGGCTGAGGCTAACAAAGCATTCTCTCACTTTAGATTTTAAGAAATGGCAAGAGATTTAAAATATACAAGAAACATTGGGATTGCGGCTCATATTGATGCAGGTAAAACTACAACAACAGAACGTGTTCTTTATTATACAGGAGTTTCTCACAAAATTGGAGAAGTACATGATGGTGCAGCTACAATGGACTGGATGGAGCAAGAGCAGGAGCGTGGTATTACTATTACGTCTGCAGCTACTACTTGTACTTGGAAGTTTCCATTGGAAAATGCTGAGCCTATTGCTGAAACAAAGGATTATCACTTTAACATTATTGATACTCCTGGTCACGTTGATTTTACTGTAGAGGTAAATAGATCGTTACGTGTATTAGATGGTTTGGTGTTTTTATTTAGTGCAGTTGATGGTGTTGAGCCTCAATCTGAAACTAACTGGAGATTAGCTGATAACTATAAAGTACCTAGAATTGGTTTCGTTAATAAAATGGACCGTCAAGGATCTGACTTTTTAGGTGTTTGTCAACAAGTAAAAGATATGTTGAAATCTAATGCGGTGCCAATCGTTTTAAACATTGGTGACGAAGAGGATTTTAAAGGTATTATAGATTTAGTAAAGAATCGTGCTATTGTATGGCATGATGAGACTCAAGGAGCGACTTTCGATGTTATCGAAATCCCTGAGGATATGAAAGAAGAAGCTCGTAAATATCGTGCACTTTTAATTGAAGAAGTAGCAAGTTATGATGAGAATCTTTTAGAGAAATTTATGGAAGATGAAGATTCTATTACAGAAGACGAAGTGCATAAAGCACTTAGAGCAGCTGTAATGGATATGGCTATTATTCCTATGATTTGTGGTTCTGCGTTTAAAAACAAAGGTGTTCAGTTCTTATTGGATGCTGTATGTCGTTACTTGCCTTCTCCTATGGATAAGGAAGGTATTGTTGGAATTAACCCAGATACTGACAAAGAAGAAATTCGTAAGCCAAGTGTTAAGGAGCCTTTCGCAGCTTTAGCATTTAAAATTGCTACAGATCCTTTTGTAGGTCGTTTAGCGTTTTTTAGAGCTTATTCTGGTCGTTTAGATGCTGGTTCTTATGTGTTAAATAACCGTTCTGGTAAAAAAGAACGTATCTCACGTATTTACCAAATGCATGCAAACAAGCAAAATGCAATTGATTATATAGAGGCTGGAGATATTGGAGCTGCTGTTGGATTTAAGTCAATCAAAACAGGAGATACACTTTCAGATCAAGAGCATCCTATCGTTTTAGAATCTATGGACTTCCCTGATCCAGTAATTGGTATTGCGGTTGAGCCTAAGACTAAAGCAGATGTTGATAAATTAGGTATGGGCTTAGCTAAATTAGCTGAAGAAGATCCTACGTTTACTGTACGTTCAGATGAAGCTTCAGGACAGACTATTATTTCAGGAATGGGTGAGCTTCACCTTGATGTTATTGTAGATCGTTTAAGACGTGAGTTTAATGTTGAAGTAAATCAAGGGCAACCTCAAGTTGAGTATAAAGAAGCTATTACTGCAGTAGCAGATCATAGAGAGGTTTATAAGAAACAATCTGGTGGTCGTGGTAAATTTGCTGATATTGTATTTACAGTAGAGCCAGCTGATGAAGGTGTTGTTGGTCTTCAATTTGAATCTGTAATTAAAGGTGGTAACGTTCCTAAGGAATTTATACCTTCAATTGAAAAAGGATTTAAAATGGCGATGGTTAATGGACCATTAGCAGGTTTTGAAGTAGATTCAATGAAAGTTACCTTAAGAGATGGATCTTACCATGATGTGGATTCTGATCAATTATCTTTCGAATTAGCTGCTAAATTAGGATTTAAAAACTGTGCTAAAGCTGCTAAAGCTGTAATCATGGAGCCTATTATGAAGCTAGAGGTTATCACACCAGAAGAGAACATGGGTGATATTGTAGGTGATTTAAATAGAAGAAGAGGTATGATGGAAGGTATGGGTGACCGTGCTGGTGCAAAGACAATAAAAGCTACCGTGCCATTATCAGAAATGTTTGGTTATGTAACAACTTTGAGAACTTTATCTTCTGGTCGTGCAACATCAACAATGGAATTTTCACACTATGCTCAAACACCTTCAAATGTATCTGAAGAAGTGATTAAAGCAGCTAAAGGAGAACAATCTTAAAAAGTTAAGAAAATGAGTCAAAAAATTAGAATAAAATTAAAGTCTTACGATCATAACTTAGTAGACAAGTCTGCTGAAAAGATTGTAAAAACGGTAAAAAGTACTGGTGCTGTTGTAACTGGACCAATTCCATTACCAACACACAAGAAAATTTTCACTGTATTACGTTCACCTCACGTTAATAAGAAGTCAAGAGAACAATTTCAATTAAGCTCTTACAAGAGATTATTAGATATTTACTCTTCATCTTCTAAAACAATTGACGCTTTGATGAAACTTGAATTGCCAAGTGGAGTAGAAGTTGAAATTAAGGTTTAAGTAAACTCATTCGTTTAACGTTGATTAAGCGAAACATGTCCTAAGCTTCGAGCGAAGGAAAAACGGTTAAAATACAATTCAAGGCTGAAACGTATTTTCAGCCTTGTGTTTTAATAAATAGTAATAACAAATAAATAAAAATTATGTCTGGGTTAATTGGAAGAAAAATCGGTATGACCAGCATTTTCGATGAAAATGGTAAAAATATGCCATGTACAGTAATCGAAGCTGGACCATGTATCGTTACCCAAGTCAGAACTGAAGAAGTTGACGGCTATAGTGCTGTTCAACTTGGTTTCGATGACGCGACAGAAAAAAGTGCTACTAAAGCTGACTTAGGTCATGTGAAGAAAGCAGGGACTTCTGTAAAACGCAAAATGGTCGAATTTAAAGGTTTTGGTGCGGAGTACAAGTTAGGTGATGCAATCACTGTTGAGCATTTTGCTGAAGGTGAATTTGTTGATGTATCAGGTACATCAAAAGGAAAAGGATTTCAAGGGGTTGTTAAACGTCATGGTTTCGCGGGTGTAGGTCAAGCTACTCACGGTCAACATAACCGTTTAAGAGCACCAGGATCTATTGGAGCGGCTTCTTATCCTGCAAGAGTATTCAAAGGAATGCGTATGGCAGGTAGAATGGGAACAGACTCAGTTAAAGTTGAAAATTTAAGAGTTTTAAAAGTAGTTCCAGAAAAGAACTTACTTGTTGTTAAAGGTTGTGTACCTGGACATAAAAACGCTTATGTAATTATTAGAAAATAATGAAAGTAGCAGTTTTAGATATAAACGGAAAAGAAACAGGTAGAAAGGCAGACCTTTCTGATGGTGTTTTTGCTATTGAACCTAATAATCATGCTGTATATTTGGATGTTAAGCAATACTTAGCAAACCAAAGACAGGGAACTCACAAAGCTAAAGAGCGTGCTGAGATTACTGGAAGTACACGTAAGATTAAAAAACAAAAAGGTACTGGTACAGCCAGAGCTGGTAGTATTAAGTCAGGAGTTTTTAGAGGAGGTGGACGTATGTTCGGACCAAGACCTAGAAATTATTCATTCAAATTAAACAAAAGCTTAAAACGTTTAGCACGTAAATCAGCTTTTAGTATTAAGGCAAATGAAAAGTCAATTATTGTTTTAGAAGACTTTAATTTTGATGCTCCAAAGACTAAAAATTTCACAGCAATTTTAAATGCGTTAGAGCTACAAAACAAAAAATCATTGTTTGTGTTGGGTGCGTCAAATAATAATGTATATTTGTCATCACGTAATTTAAAAGGCTCTGAAGTTGTAATGAGCTCAGAATTAAGTACTTATAAAATATTAAATGCAAATCAAGTTATTCTTCTAGAGAGTTCTTTAGAAGCTATTGAGTCGAATTTAAGTAAATAGAAACAAAATGAATATCTTAATTAAACCTATAATCACAGAAAAAGCAACCGCTAATAGCGAGTTGAACAATTGTTTTAGCTTTTTTGTGAACACTAAGGCGAACAAGGTAGAAATCAAAAAAGCAGTGGAAGCTGCTTATGGAGTTTCTGTTGAAAAAGTTCGTACTATTAATGTCCGTCCAGATAGAAGTACCAAGTTTACTAAAACTGGTATTCAACATGGTAAAACAAATGCTAAGAAAAAAGCAATTGTACAACTGGCGGAAGGTGAAATGATTGATTTATACACTAACATGTAATTAAAGACAAATGTCAGTAAGAAAATTAAAACCAATCACACCAGGTCAGCGATTTAGAGTAGTAAACGGATTTGACGCCATTACTACTGATAAGCCGGAAAAAAGCCTATTGGCTCCGAAAAAACGATCAGGTGGTAGAAACAGTCAAGGACGTATGACAATGCGCTACAAAGGTGGTGGTCATAAACGTAGATATCGTATTATCGATTTCAAGAGATCTAAAGCAGGTATTCCTGCTGAAGTAGCTTCAATCCAATACGATCCAAACAGAACAGCATTCATCGCTTTGTTAAATTATCAAGATGGTGAAAAGACTTATATCATTGCTCAAAATGGTTTACAAGTTGGACAAACAGTTGTTTCTGGTGAAAGTGTAGCTCCTGAAATAGGAAATGCAATGCCATTAGCAAATATTCCACTTGGTACAATTATTTCTTGTGTAGAGTTAAGACCAGGACAAGGTGCTGTAATGGCAAGAAGTGCTGGAGCTTTTGCTCAATTAATGGCTAGGGATGGTAAGTTTGCTACAATTAAATTGCCTTCAGGTGAAACTAGATTAATTCTAGTAACATGTGCAGCAACAATTGGAGCAGTATCTAACTCTGATCATCAATTATTAGTTTCTGGTAAAGCAGGACGTAGTAGATGGTTAGGTAGAAGACCAAGAACAAGACCAGTTGTAATGAACCCAGTAGATCACCCAATGGGAGGTGGTGAAGGTAAGTCATCAGGTGGACATCCACGTTCTAGAAACGGTATACCAGCTAAAGGATATAGAACACGTTCTAAAACTAAAGCGAGTAATAAATATATTATAGAACGTAGAAAGAAATAAGAAATCATGGCAAGATCATTAAAAAAAGGACCTTACGTTCACTATAAATTAGAGAAAAAAGTAGCTGCTAATGTTGAAGCTAACAAGAAAACGGTTATCAAAACTTGGTCAAGAGCAAGTATGATAACTCCAGATTTTGTTGGACAAACAATCGCAGTACATAACGGTCGTCAGTTTGTTCCAGTTTATGTTACAGAAAACATGGTTGGGCATAAATTAGGAGAATTTTCACCAACAAGATCTTTTAGAGGTCATGCGGGTGCTAAAAATAAAGGTAAAAAGTAAGCTATGGGAAGTCGTAAAAAACAAATGGCAGACGCTATTAAGGAAGGTAAAAAGCAAATCGCTTTTGCTAAACTTAATAACTGTCCTACGTCACCAAGAAAAATGCGTTTAGTAGCCGATTTAGTAAGAGGTGAACGCGTAGAAAAGGCACTTAATATTTTGAAATTCAGTCAAAAAGAAGCTTCAAATCGTTTAGAGAAATTATTACTTTCAGCGATAGCTAATTGGCAGGCAAAAAACGAGGATGCTAGTATCGAAGATGCTGAGTTAATCGTTAAAGAAATAAGAGTAGATGGTGGATCTATGTTAAAAAGATTGCGTCCAGCACCACAAGGACGTGCTCACAGAATAAGAAAACGCTCTAACCACGTAACAATCGTGGTAGGAGCTAACAATAACACACAAAGCTAAGATAGATATGGGACAAAAGACAAATCCAATCGGAAATCGCTTAGGAATTATCAGAGGATGGGAATCTAACTGGTATGGAGGAAACGATTATGGTGATAAACTTGCCGAAGACGATAAGATCAGAAAATACGTTCACGCGCGTTTATCTAAAGCTAGTGTATCTCGTGTAATTATTGAGAGAACTTTAAAACTTGTAACCGTTACTATCACTACTGCTAGACCTGGTATTATTATCGGAAAAGGTGGACAAGAGGTAGACAAGTTAAAAGAAGAGCTTAAGAAAATTACAGGGAAAGAAGTTCAGATTAATATATTTGAAATTAAAAGACCTGAACTTGATGCATTTTTAGTAGGATCTAGCATTGCTCGTCAAATTGAAAACAGAATTTCATACAGACGTGCTATAAAAATGGCTATTGCTGCTACAATGCGAATGAATGCTGAAGGAATTAAAATTCAAATTAGTGGACGTTTAAACGGGGCAGAGATGGCACGTTCAGAACACTACAAAGAAGGACGTATTCCTTTATCTACATTCAGAGCCGATATTGACTATGCTTTAGTTGAGTCTCATACTACTTATGGTAGATTAGGGGTCAAAGTATGGATCATGAAAGGTGAAGTATATGGTAAAAGAGAACTTTCTCCTCTTGTTGGCTTAGCTAAGAAGCAAGGAAAAGGTGGACGCCAAGGTGGAAAGCCACAACAACGTCGTAGAAAGTAATTTTTTAAAGAACAGAAAAAATGTTACAGCCTAAAAGAACAAAATTTAGAAAAATGCAAAAAGGACGTATGAAAGGGAACTCGGGTAGAGGTCACTTACTTTCAAACGGAACTTTTGGAATAAAATCATTGGATTCTAATTTTTTAACATCACGTCAAATAGAAGCAGCTCGTATTGCCGCTACACGTCACATGAAAAGAGAAGGTCAACTTTGGATAAAGATATTTCCAGACAAGCCTATTACAAAAAAGCCTCTTGAAGTACGTATGGGTAAAGGTAAAGGTGCAGTAGAATATTGGGCAGCAGTTGTTAAACCAGGAAGAATCCTTTTTGAAGTTGGAGGAGTGCCTTTAGATGTTGCTAAAGAAGCATTAAGACTTGCAGCTCAAAAATTACCAGTAAAAACTAAGTTTGTAATCGCTAGAGATTACGAAGCATAATTTATTTGATATTATGAAACAATCAGAAATTAAAGAATTATCTGTAGCTGAGTTACAAGAGAAACTTAGTGAAACAAAGAAGAGCTATTCAGATTTAAAAATGGCTCATGCAGTTTCTCCTTTAGAGAACCCAATTCAATTACGTCAAGTAAGACGTTCGGTTGCAAAAATTGCAACAGAATTAACTAAAAGAGATTTACAATAATTCTGCTTACAAGATGGAAAAAAGAAACTTAAGAAAAGAGCGTATCGGGATCGTTACTAGTAACAAGATGCAAAAATCAATAGTGGTTGCTGAAGTTAAAAAAGTAAAACACCCTATGTACGGAAAGTTCGTGTTAAAAACAAAGAAATATGTTGCACACGATGAGACAAACGATTGCAATATCGGAGATACAGTAAAGATCATGGAAACAAGACCTTTAAGTAAATCTAAATGTTGGAGATTAGTTGAAATAATTGAAAGAGCGAAGTAATTATGGTACAGCAAGAATCAAGACTAAGAGTAGCAGATAACACTGGAGCTAAAGAAGTATTAACAATACGAGTTCTAGGTGGTACTAAGAGAAGATACGCTTCTGTAGGTGACAAAATTGTTGTCACTGTTAAAGATGCAACTCCTAATGGAAACATTAAAAAAGGAGCTGTATCTACAGCAGTTGTTGTACGTACAAAGAAAGAAGTTAGACGTCCAGACGGATCTTATATTAGATTTGACGATAATGCTTGTGTACTTTTAAACCCAACGGGTGAAATGAGAGGAACACGTGTATTTGGACCTGTAGCTAGAGAACTTCGTGATAAATCATTCATGAAAATTGTATCATTGGCACCAGAGGTGCTTTAATTGATAAAAAAATGACAAAGCTTAAAATTAAAACAGGAGATACAGTCAAAATTATAGCTGGTGACCATAAAGGTTCTGAAGGTAAAGTACAAAAGGTCTTTATTGAAAAAAACAAAGCTATAGTTGAAGGTGTGAACATGGTTAAGAAACATACTAAACCAAGTGCACAAAGCCCTCAAGGAGGTATCGTAGAAAAAGAGGCGCCAATCAATATCTCTAACTTATCATTGTTAACTTCGAAGGGAGAAGCAACTAGAATAGGTTACAGAGTTGAAGGTGATAAAAAAGTCAGATTTTCTAAAAAATCTAATGAAGTAATATAGTTATGGGATATTCACCGAGACTAAAAGAAGA
Source organism: Psychroserpens sp. NJDZ02 (assembly GCF_004843725.1). NCBI lineage: Bacteria > Pseudomonadati > Bacteroidota > Flavobacteriia > Flavobacteriales > Flavobacteriaceae > Psychroserpens > Psychroserpens sp. NJDZ02. The sequence goes on from NZ_CP039451.1 coordinate 2,518,731, forward strand.
GTATAAAAGCAAAGTAATTGCTGCTCTTACAGAAGAATTTGGATACAGTAATGTAATGCAAGTTCCAAAACTAGAAAAGATAGTATTATCTAGAGGAGTTGGAGCTGCAGTTGCAGATAAAAAGCTTGTAGATCACGCAGTAGATGAGTTTACTACGATTACTGGTCAAAAAGCAGTTGCTACTATATCTAAAAAAGATGTTGCATCTTTCAAATTACGTAAAGGAATGCCAATTGGTGCGAAAGTTACGTTAAGAGGAGAAAGAATGTATGAGTTTTTAGACCGTTTAATAACTTCAGCACTTCCACGTGTTAGAGATTTTAACGGAATTAAAGCTACAGGATTTGATGGTAGAGGTAACTATAACTTAGGAGTTACTGAGCAAATTATCTTTCCAGAAATAAATATCGATAAAGTTAATAAAATTGACGGAATGGATATTACATTTGTAACATCTGCTCCAACTGATAAGGAAGCAAAATCATTATTAACTGAATTAGGTTTACCTTTTCAAAAAAATTAAGATATGGCTAAAGAATCAATGAAGGCCCGTGAGGTCAAAAGATCAAAAACTGTAGCTAAATATGCTGAAAAACGTAAGGCTTTGAAAGAAGCTGGAGATTATGAAGCTTTACAAAGATTACCAAAGAATGCATCACCAGTACGTCAACATAATAGATGTAAATTAACTGGTAGACCAAAAGGTTATATGCGTACATTTGGTGTGTCTCGTGTAATGTTTAGAGAGATGGCTAACCAAGGGTTAATCCCGGGTGTTAGAAAAGCAAGTTGGTAAAATTATAAATGGTCTAAGGTTCGGAATAGTCCGAAAACCCAGTCCGCAAATCAATACATATGTATACAGATCCAATTGCAGATTACTTGACTAGAATTAGAAACGCAGTGCGTGCTAATCATAGAGTTGTAGAAATTCCTGCATCAAATTTAAAAAAGGACATGACTAAAATATTATTCGATCAAGGATATATTTTAAGTTATAAGTTCGATGATAGTACCGTTCAAGGTACTATCAAAATCGCCTTAAAGTATAATAAGGAAACAAAAGAACCAGTAATTAGAAAATTACAAAGAATCAGTAAGCCTGGTTTGAGAAAATATTCTGGTTCTACTGAATTACCACGTATTCTTAATGGATTAGGTATTGCTATCGTTTCAACTTCTCATGGAGTTATGACAGGTAAGCAAGCGCAAAGAGAAAACGTAGGTGGTGAAGTTTTATGTTATGTTTACTAATCTAAAATCCAGAAGAAAATGTCAAGAATAGGAAATAATCCAGTTGCCATTCCAGAAGGAGTAACGGTAACAGTAGACAATAACACAATAACAGTTAAAGGTAAATTAGGAGAATTAACTCAGAATTTTAATACTGTAGAAGTTAAGGTTGAAGAAGGTAACGTATTGGTTACACGTTCAGCAGAAACTAAAGACCATAAAGCTAAGCACGGTTTATATCGTTCATTAGTTAACAACATGATTGAAGGTGTATCTAAAGGATGGACTAAAGAATTAGAATTAGTAGGTGTAGGTTATAGAGCTTCAAATCAAGGTAATATCCTTGAATTAGCTTTAGGTTTTTCTCACAATATAGTTTTAAGTGTAGCTCCAGAAGTGAAGGTGGAAACAGTTTCTGATAAAGGTAAAAATCCTAAAATAGTTTTAACATCATTTGACAAACAGTTAGTTGGTCAAGTTGCTGCTAAGATTAGAGGATTTAGACCACCAGAGCCTTATAAAGGTAAAGGTATCAAGTTTGTTGGAGAAATATTAAGAAGAAAAGCAGGTAAATCAGCATAATAGTTATGGCGTTAACAAAAAACGAAAGACGATTAAGAATTAAAAACAGAATCCGTAAGGTTGTTTCTGGTACAGAAGCAAGACCAAGATTAGCTGTTTTTAGAAGTAATAAAGAAATTTATGCTCAAATTGTAGATGACGTTAATGGTAAAACATTAGTCGCTTCATCTTCTAGAGATAAAGATATTGTTGCAAAAGGAAATAAGGTAGAAGTAGCTACATTAGTAGGTAAGTCTATCGCAGAAAAAGCCTTAAAGGCTGGTGTTGCAACTATCGCTTTTGATAGAGGTGGTTATTTATATCATGGTAGAATCAAATCATTAGCTGAAGGAGCTAGAGAAGGCGGACTTAAATTCTAAGAAATTATGTTTAAAAAATATAGAAGCGCAGAGCTAGTAAAACCAAGTGGATTAGATCTTAAAGATCGTTTAGTTGGTGTACAGAGAGTTACTAAGGTAACAAAAGGGGGTAGAGCATTCGGTTTCTCGGCAATTGTAGTGGTTGGAGATGAAGCTGGTGTTGTAGGACATGGTTTAGGAAAGTCAAAGGATGTTGCTAGTGCAATTGCAAAAGCAATAGAGGATGCTAAGAAAAACTTAGTTCGTATCCCTATCATGAAAGGAACTTTACCTCATGAACAAAAAGGTAAATTTGGTGGTGCAAGAGTAAATGTTATACCTGCAGCTCCTGGAACAGGAGTTATTGCTGGTGGAGCTGTGAGAACAGTTTTAGAGGCAGTAGGTGTACATGATGTATTATCTAAATCTCAAGGTTCATCAAACCCTCATAATGTTGTAAAAGCAACTTTCGATGCTTTATTACAACTAAGAGACCCAAGAACGATTGCTCGTGAAAGAGGTATCTCTTTAGAAAAAGTTTTTAACGGATAATCATAACAGCAATGTCTAAGATAAAAGTAACAAAAGTTAAAAGCGCAATCAATAGAACACAAAGACAAAAGAGAACTTTATTGGCTCTTGGTCTTAAAAAGATTGGGCAAACTATAGAACACGAGGCTACTCCTAATATCTTAGGAATGGTAGCAAAAGTAAATCACTTAGTTTCTGTAGAGGAAACTAAATAATAATACTGAAAATGGATTTAAGTAATTTAAAACCTGCAGAAGGTTCAGTTAAAAATCAAGGAAAAAGAATAGGTAGAGGTCAAGGTTCTGGTAAAGGTGGTACTGCAACACGTGGTCACAAAGGAGCTAAATCTAGATCTGGTTATTCTAAGAAGGTAGGTTTCGAAGGAGGGCAAATGCCACTTCAACGTAGAGTCCCTAAGTTTGGTTTTACTAACATTAATCGTATAGAGCATCAAGGTGTAAACTTAGATGTTATTCAACAATTAGTTGACGATAAGAAAATTAAAGATACTTTAGATTTTGATACCTTAGTAGGTCTTGGTTTAGCTGGTAAAAACGAGCTAGTTAAGATTTTAGGAAGAGGAGAATTAAAAGCTAAATTAAGTATCACAGCTCATAAATTTACTGCTACTGCAAAAGCTGCTATTGAAGCTGCAGGAGGAGAAGCTGTAACTTTATAAGAATAATTGAACGGATGAAATTTATAGAGACATTAAAGAATGTTTGGAAAATTGAAGAGTTAAGAAACAGAATCGTAGTTACACTAGGACTGTTATTAGTTTATCGTTTCGGAGCACAAGTAGTATTACCAGGAATAGACGCTACTCAATTAGAGAGTTTACAAACTGGTACATCTGAGGGTATCTTCGGGATTTTAAATGCGTTTACAGGAGGGGCATTTGCCAATGCTTCTGTATTTGCACTTGGAATTATGCCATACATTTCTGCTTCTATTGTAGTTCAATTAATGGGAATTGCTATTCCTTATTTACAAAAACTACAAAAAGAAGGAGCTAGTGGTCAGAAAAAGATCACTCAGATAACACGTTGGTTAACTATTGCTATTTGTTTAGTACAGGCGCCTGGTTATTTAGCAAGTTTACAACCTATGTTTGGTATTCCAAACTCTGCGTTTTTACTTGGACAAGGTGGTGTGTTTTATTTCTCATCAATAGTTATTCTAGTAACAGGTACTATTTTTGCAATGTGGTTAGGAGAAAAGATTACGGATAAAGGAATTGGTAATGGAATTTCATTATTAATTATGGTTGGTATTATCGCCACTTTACCAAAATCTTTTTTACAAAACGCTGCATCAAGATTGGAAACAGGTAACAACGTTATGATGATTTTATTTGAAATCGTAATTTGGTTTGTTATTATATTGCTTTCAATTTTATTAGTGATGGCTGTACGTAAAATTGCTGTTCAGTACGCTAGACGTTCTGCAACGGGAGGTTATGAAAAAAATGTGTTTGGATCAAGACAGTATATTCCTTTAAAGTTGAATGCTTCTGGTGTAATGCCAATTATATTTGCTCAAGCAATTATGTTTGTTCCTGGGCTTATTGGAGGATCATCTTTATTAAAGGATACTGCGACTGGTTTATGGATGCAGTCAAACTTTTCAGATATCTTCGGATTTTGGTATAATCTAGTATTTGCATTATTAATTGTAATATTTACTTATTTTTACACCGCAATTACAGTTCCTACAAATAAAATGGCAGACGATTTAAAACGAAGCGGAGGATTTATTCCTGGTATTCGTCCTGGATCGGAAACTTCAGAGTATTTGGACAAAATTATGTCTCAAATAACTTTACCTGGTTCTATGTTTCTTGCTTTAATAGCTGTGTTCCCAGCTTTTATTGTTAAGTTATTAAGCGTACAACAAGGTTGGGCCTTATTTTTTGGAGGTACATCTTTATTAATTATGGTTGGAGTTGCAATAGATACTATGCAACAAGTAAATTCTTACTTGTTAAATAGGCATTATGATGGCTTGATGAAAACAGGTAAAAACAGAAAAGCAGTAGCTTAATATTTTTCACTATGGCAAAACAAGCAGCAATAGAACAAGACGGTACGATTATAGAAGCATTATCAAATGCTATGTTTCGTGTCGAATTAGAAAATGGTCATATTGTGACCGCACATATTTCGGGCAAGATGCGTATGCATTACATTAAATTGTTGCCAGGAGATAAAGTGAAATTAGAAATGAGTCCTTATGATTTAACTAAGGCTCGAATAACCTATAGATACTAATACGATGAAAGTAAGAGCATCAGTTAAAAAAAGAAGTGCAGATTGTAAAATCGTACGCAGAAAAGGTAGACTTTACGTCATTAACAAAAAGAATCCTAGATTCAAACAAAGACAAGGGTAATTATGGCAAGAATCGCAGGTGTAGACATACCAAAGCAGAAAAGAGGAATAATCTCTTTAACTTATATCTACGGAGTAGGTAGAAGTAGATCTCAAGAAATTTTAGCGTCAGCTAAAGTAGACGAAAACATCAAAGTACAGGATTGGACAGATGATCAAATCGGAGCAATTCGTGATGCTGTTGGAACTTTTACTATTGAAGGTGAATTACGTTCTGAAACTCAATTAAACATTAAACGTTTAATGGATATTGGGTGTTACAGAGGAATACGTCATAGAGCTGGTTTACCTTTAAGAGGTCAACGTACTAAAAACAACTCTAGAACTAGAAAAGGTAGAAGAAAAACAGTTGCTAACAAGAAAAAAGCAACTAAATAATAAGTAGTATGGCAAAGACAAACGCTAAAAGCACAAAAAAACGTAAAGTTATTATTGACGCTGTTGGAGAAGCTCACATTACTGCTTCATTTAACAACATCATTATTTCACTTACCAATAAAAAAGGGGACGTTATTTCATGGTCTTCTGCAGGTAAAATGGGATTTAGAGGATCTAAGAAAAACACACCTTATGCAGCTCAGTTAGCAGCAGAAGATGCTTCTGGAGTAGCTAAAGAAGCTGGTTTAAAGAAGGTTAAAGTGTATGTGAAAGGTCCTGGGAATGGTAGAGAATCTGCTATTCGCTCAATTCACAATGCAGGAATAGAAGTAACAGAAATTATTGATGTTACTCCTTTACCACATAACGGGTGTCGTCCACCTAAAAGAAGAAGAGTTTAATTACTTTTTTCAAATAAAGCAAATCAAAAAAAATTAATATCGTCTGTTATACAGATGGTATTAATTTTTTGTATAAATTTGCAAACTGAAATTATTAACAAGTATCAACAAAGAGATTAACGATTGTCGAAGGATAAGATTAAGACCTTAATTCACAATCACTCTTAAATCAATTAAAGAAATGGCAAGATATACTGGTCCTAAAACTAAAATAGCTCGTAAGTTTGGTGAAGCTATCTTCGGAGATGACAAATCTTTCGAAAAAAGAAATTACCCTCCTGGGCAACACGGAAACGCAAGAAGACGTGGAAAAAAATCTGAATATGCAATCCAATTAATGGAAAAGCAGAAAGCTAAATATACTTACGGTATATTAGAGCGTCAATTTAGAAACATGTTTAAAAAAGCAACTGCCTCTCCTGGAATTACAGGTGAAGTTTTATTACAATTATGTGAGTCTAGATTAGACAACGTTGTATTTAGAATGGGAGTGTCTCCATCAAGAAGTGGTGCTAGACAATTAGTATCTCACAGACATATTACGGTTAATGGTGGTTTAGTAAACGTACCATCTTACCAATTAAAAGCTGGAGATGTTGTTGCAGTAAGAGAAAAATCAAAGTCACTTGAAGCAATTGCTAGTTCTTTAGCAAATTCAAGTAATGTATATGAGTGGATCACTTGGAATAGCGAGAAAAAAGAAGGAACTTATGTTTCTGTTCCTGCTAGAATCCAGATCCCAGAAAACATCAATGAGCAATTCATCGTAGAATTATACTCTAAATAATAAATAATCATATTGGTATTTAGCCAAAGGATTTATTAGTGATCTTCAAGCTTTTAAATCGCGCAACTAAATAACAATTAAAACGAAGAACAATATGGCAGTATTTAATTTTCAAAAGCCTGATAAGGTAATCATGATTGATTCTACTGATTTCGAAGGTAAATTCGAATTCAGACCTCTAGAACCTGGTTACGGTTTAACAGTAGGAAATGCTTTAAGAAGAGTTTTATTATCTTCTTTAGAAGGATTTGCAATTACATCTGTTAGAATTGAGGGTGTAGATCATGAGTTTTCAGCAATCGCAGGGGTTGTTGAAGATGTAACAGAAATTATTTTGAACTTAAAACAAGTGCGTTTTAAGCGTCAGATAGAAGATGTAGACAATGAGTCTATCTCTATCTCAATTTCTGGACAGGATAAAATAGTTGCTGGAGATTTTCAGAAGTTTATTTCAGGTTTTCAAGTATTAAATACAGACCAAGTGATCTGTAATCTTGATTCTAAAGTAAGCATCAATATGGAAATTACGATTGAAAAAGGAAGAGGTTATGTTCCTGCTGAAGAAAATAAGAAAGCTTCTGCACCAATTGGAACAATCTTTACTGATTCAATTTACACGCCAATAAAAAATGTTAAATATAGCATTGAAAATTATCGTGTTGAGCAAAAAACGGATTATGAGAAATTAGTGTTTGAAATTCAAACAGATGGATCTATTAGTCCTCAAGATGCTTTAACGGAAGGCGCAAAAACTTTAATCCACCACTTTATGTTATTCTCTGATGAGCGTATCACATTGGAAGCGGATGAAATTGCTCAAACTGAAACTTATGATGAAGAATCACTTCACATGAGACAGTTACTTAAAACAAAATTAGTGGATATGGACTTATCTGTTCGTGCACTTAATTGTTTAAAGGCTGCAGAAGTTGATACTTTAGGAGACTTAGTATCATTTAATAAAAACGATTTAATGAAGTTCCGTAACTTCGGTAAGAAATCTTTAACTGAGCTAGAAGAACTAGTAAATGTAAAAGGTCTTAATTTCGGGATGGACTTATCAAAATATAAACTAGATAAAGACTAATACATCATATTTTGCTCCTCTTAAGAGTTGTAGCAAGATGGTGATTAAACAAAAAATGTCATGAGACACGGAAAAAAAGTAAACCACTTAGGTAGACAAACAGCTCACAGAAAATCAATGTTAGCAAATATGGCTTGTTCTTTAATAGAGCACAAGCGTATTAACACTACTGTAGCAAAAGCAAAAGCTTTAAAAGGATTTATTGAGCCAATGATTACTAAGTCTAAAAGCGATACGACACATAACAGACGTATTGTATTTTCAAGACTTCGTCAAAAAGAAGCTGTAACTGAATTATTTAGAGATGTTGCTGCTAAAATTGGAGACCGTCCAGGTGGATATACAAGAATTATCAAGTTAGGTAACCGTTTAGGGGATAACGCTGATATGGCTATGATCGAATTAGTAGATTACAATGAAATCTACAATGCAGATAATAAAGCTAAGAAAACGACTCGTAGAAGTAGAAGAGGAGGTAGTACTAAAACAGTAACACCACCAGTAGCATCTAACGAAGAAGAATAAGAAATGTTAATAAGCATTTAATATAAAAAGGATAATCTATTTTAGATTATCCTTTTTTTTATGCAATTTTGCTAAACTTTTTTAAAGACTATGAAGTATCAAAAATTAAAAAAAGCCTTAATCTTATTAGAGGACGGTACCATTTTTCATGGTAAAGCTGTAGGTAAAGAAGGATCTGCATTTGGTGAAGTTTGTTTCAATACTGGAATGACTGGTTATCAAGAGATTTTTACGGACCCTTCTTATTACGGACAACTTATGGTAACTACCAATGCACATATTGGTAATTATGGAGTTAATGATAATGAAGTGGAATCGGATGCTATTAAAATCGCTGGTTTAATATGTAAAAACTTTAGTTATGATTTTTCTAGAGTAGATTCAAATGGCTCATTAGAAGATTTTTTAAATAAAAATAATCTTTTGGCTATCTCTGATGTGGATACACGTGCATTAGTAAGTTATATTAGAGATAATGGCGCTATGAATGCTGTAATATCTACTGAAATTGAAGATATAGATAAGCTTAAAGCACAGTTAGCTGAAACGCCTACGATGAATGGTTTAGAATTAGCTTCTAAAGTATCTACTAAAGAACCTTATTTTGTTGGTGATGAAAATGCAGCTATTAAAATAGCAGCATTAGATATTGGTATTAAAAAGAATATTTTAAGAAATTTTGTAAAGCGTGAGGCTTACGTTAAAGTGTTTCCATATAATTCTTCTTTTGAAGAATTAAGTGCTTGGAATCCTGATGGCTATTTTCTGTCTAATGGACCAGGAGACCCAGAGCCTTTAGTAGAAGCTCAGGCATTGGCAAAAGAGATTATTAGTAGAGATTTACCGTTATTTGGAATTTGTTTGGGACATCAAGTGATTGCGTTGGCTAATGGTATTTCTACGTATAAAATGCATAATGGTCACAGAGGGATAAACCATCCCGTTAAAAATTTAATAACTGGTAAAGGAGAAATAACATCTCAGAACCATGGTTTTGCTGTTAATAGAGAGGAAGCAGAAGCGCATCCAGATTTAGAAATCACACATCTACATTTAAATGATGATACCGTTGCTGGTTTGAAAATGAAATCTAAAAATGTGTTTTCAGTACAATACCATCCGGAAGCAAGTCCTGGACCACATGACTCGTCTTACTTATTTGACCAATTTATAAGTAATATAAAAAATAAATAATAGTAAAAAGGCAACGATTTTAAACTTTCGTTGCCTTTTATATTTTACTAAAACGTTATAGCTAGTTTTTTTTGTATTTCTTCAATAAAACCTATATATAGCTGAGAATTAAACGTTAAATTTGAATCTAATAAACTAAAATCACATATATATGAGTATTATAATCAACGTTCACGCGAGACAAATTTTTGATTCTAGAGGTAATCCAACGGTTGAAGTAGATGTAGAAACAGAAAATGGTTTTTTTGGTAGAGCAGCTGTACCATCAGGAGCTTCAACAGGAGAACATGAAGCTGTTGAGTTACGTGACGGTGGCGATAAGTATATGGGTAAAGGAGTAACTAAAGCTGTAGATAACGTAAATTCTATTTTAGCGGAAGAGCTTTTAGGCGTTAATGTTTTCGAACAAAATTATATCGACACTTTAATGTGCGAAATAGATGGGACACCTAATAAGTCTAAATTAGGAGCCAATGCTATATTAGGTGTGTCTTTAGCGGTTGCTAAGGCAGCTGCTGCAGAATTAGGGATGCCTTTATACAGATATATTGGAGGGGTAAGTGCTAATACACTTCCTGTACCAATGATGAATATTATTAATGGAGGATCACATAGTGATGCACCAATTGCGTTTCAAGAATTTATGGTCATGCCTGTAAAAGCTAAAAACTTTACACATGCGTTACAAATGGGAACTGAAATTTTTCATAACCTAAAAAAGGTGTTACATGACAGAGGTTTAAGTACAGCTGTAGGAGATGAAGGTGGTTTTGCACCAAACCTTGAAGGTGGTACTGAAGATGCTTTAGAAACGATTGCATTAGCAGTTAAAAATGCGGGCTATACTTTAGGGGATGATGTGATGATTGCATTAGATTGTGCTGCTGCAGAATTTTTTGTAGATGGAAAATACGATTATTCTAAATTTGAAGGACCAACGGGGAAAATAAGATCTAGTAAAGAGCAAGCTGATTATTTAGCAGAGTTATCAAGAAACTATCCTATTATTTCTATCGAGGACGGTATGGATGAAAACGATTGGGAAGGTTGGAAATATTTGACAGAACAGGTTGGAGATAAAGTACAATTAGTTGGTGACGATTTATTTGTAACTAATGTCGAGCGTTTATCTAAAGGTATTTCAGAAGATATTGCGAATTCAATTTTGATTAAAGTTAATCAAATAGGTACTTTAACAGAAACTATTGCAGCTGTTAATATGGCTCATAATGCGGGTTATACATCTGTTATGTCTCATAGATCGGGAGAAACAGAAGATAATACTATTGCAGATTTAGCAGTCGCTTTAAATTGTGGACAAATTAAGACAGGTTCTGCTTCTCGTAGTGATCGTATGGCTAAATACAATCAATTACTGCGTATTGAAGAAGAATTAGGACAAGTGGCTTATTATCCAGGAGAAAAGGCCTTTAAAATAAAGAAATAAAATTTATATTAATTATAGATTATCAACCTTTCAATGTAAATTGAAAGGTTTTTTTGTGTAAAAAAGACATTAATAGGTTTAAGCTATAGTTAAATTGTTAAAACCATTATAAATACACTTTCTAAATCGTTATAGTTTTTGTAAATTTACAATCCAAATTAACTTACAATAAATCAAGATATATGTCAGATAAAGCAACGATTGAAATTAATGGAGAAAAGCACGAGTTTCCTTTAATTGTTGGTACAGAAAACGAAATAGGAATAGATATCAAAACGCTTAGAGCTGTAACGGGTGGAGTAACAACTATAGATCCAGGGTTTAAAAATACCGGGTCTTGCGAAAGTGCTATCACTTTTTTAGATGGTGAAAAAGGTATTTTAAGATACAGAGGGTATTCTATTGAAGAATTAGCCGAAAAAGCTGATTTCCTTGAAGTGGCATTTTTATTGATTTTTGGTGAGTTACCAACTAAAGCGCAATTACATAAATTTGAAGAAGACATCAAAGAGCAATCTGTAGTCGATGATGATGTAAAGAAAATAATTGATGCGTTTCCTAAGGCTGCACACCCAATGGGAGTGTTATCGTCTTTAACAAGTGCTTTAACAGCATTTAACCCGTCATCTGTAGATGTAGATTCTGAAGAAGATGTTTACAATACAGTATGTAAAATAATGGGTAAATTTCCTGTGTTAGTGGCTTGGACTATGCGTAAGCAAAAAGGATTACCATTGGATTATGGAGATGATTCTTTAGGTTATGTAGAAAACATCCTTCAAATGATGTTTAAAAAGCCTAACCAAGACTACGTTCAAAATCCAATTTTAGTTAATGCTTTAGATAAATTATTAATCTTACATGCAGATCATGAGCAAAATTGTTCTACATCTACAGTAAGAATTGTAGGATCATCTCATGCTGGTTTATTCGCGTCATTATCTTCAGGTATTTCTGCACTTTGGGGACCATTACATGGTGGAGCAAACCAAGCGGTTTTAGAAATGTTAGAGGGTATTAAAGAAGATGGTGGAGACACTAAAAAATACATGGCTAAAGCTAAGGACAAACAAGATCCTTTCCGTTTAATGGGCTTTGGACACAGAGTGTATAAAAACTTTGATCCAAGAGCAAAAATCATTAAAAAAGCAGCTGACGAGGTATTAGCTGATTTAGGAATTGATGATCCAGTATTAGACATTGCAAAAGGTTTAGCAGAAGAAGCATTAAGTGATCCTTATTTTGTAGATCGCAAATTATATCCTAACGTAGATTTCTATTCAGGTATTATTTATAGAGGTATGGGGATCCCAACAGAAATGTTTACGGTAATGTTCGCTTTAGGACGTTTACCAGGTTGGATTGCACAATGGAAAGAAATGCGTAACCGCAAAGAGCCAATAGGACGTCCAAGACAAATCTATATCGGAGAAAATCTTAGACCTTTTAAAACGGTTTCTGAAAGATAAAAATTAAATACTATTATAATAAAAAGCTTCATAAATCATTATGGAGCTTTTTTATATCTTTATTTTATGTTAACACTAAATGTAAAAAACGAAACGTCCAGATTACGCGCAGTTGTTTTAGGAACAGCAGTAAGTAACGGACCAACGCCTAAATTAGAGGAAGCTTACGATCCTAAATCTTCATTACATATCAAAGCAGGTACTTATCCTGTAGAGTCGGATATGGTTAAAGAAATGGAAGCAGTCGCTGCTATTTTTAAAAAGTACGATGTTAAAGTCTACAGACCAGAATTAATACAAGACTGTAATCAGATTTTTGCTCGTGATATTGCCTTTGTTATAGATGATGTTTTTGTAAAAGCAAATATCCTTCCAGAACGAGAGAACGAGCTAGAAGCTATTCAATACATCATTGATCAAATAGATCCTAAAAAGGTGATTCGTCCACCAGAAGAGGTGCATATTGAAGGGGGAGATGTTATGCTTTGTAACGATTATATTTTTATCGGAACCTATAGAGGTGACGATTATTCGGATTACATTGTGGCTAGAACAAATAAGGCGGGCGTCGATTTTATTACGAAACAATTTCCGGATAAAAAGGTTAAAAGTTTTGATCTTAATAAATCGCAAACTAACGCACATGATAATGCCTTGCATTTAGATTGTTGTTTTCAACCTATAGGAACCAATAAAGCTATTTTGCATAAAGAAGGTTTTAGAGATGACACTGAATTTGAATGGTTATTAGAGTACTTCGGAAAAGAGAATTGTTTTATAATATCTAAGGACGAAATGTTTAATATGAATAGTAACATCTTTAGTATTTCTGAAAATGTTATTATTTCCGAAAAAAACTTTACGCGTTTAAACACATGGTTAAGAGACAATGGGTTTACTGTTGAAGAAGTACCATATGCAGAGATTTCTAAACAAGAAGGATTATTACGTTGTAGCACGATGCCTTTACTACGGGATTAATTACTTTAAAATAGATATGTAAAAGGCCTCTTTAAGTATTAAAGAGGCCTTTTTGTGTAACAATAACAGAGCATTGATTTACTAAATTTCCCTGCTTTAATTTGGATGGATTTTCTGCTACTTTTAGGCTAATGACAGAGGGTCTACCGTATTTGTGTTATTTAGATAACATAATTACGTGTGTTTTTTTGTTATGACCATTGAGTCGTATTAGAGTTTTATTGTCTTTAAATGGTTTTTTGAGTGTAGTAGTGCTTTTGTATTGAGGGTTTTATAAAAACAATAATGCTAGACTGCTATTTTTTTTAATGTTACGATATATAGTGCCCATTTACTATAATGAAGTTTTTCGTATCAGTTGGTAAACTGAATGCCCAAGTTTTAGTCAGTAATCCGCTTCTAAAAAAAATACGTAGTTCTACGTATTGTAAGACAACTTTATAAATTGTAGCTTAGCTTTTTAAAACCGAAATCAGGAACAAAAAGTGCGGATATCCCGTAATATTTAGGGGATATCCGCAACAAAAGTTTCCATATAACGAGTTAGGCACAATATGAACCAACCTATGAAGAAATCGATATTATTTATTTTTCTTGTTCAATCTGTTTTCCTTTTTCAATGTAAAAAGCCGATTGAAAAATATTTCGATAAGACAATTAAAGTTGATTCCCTAAATGTTCCATTAGATAAAAACCAATTTTACTTTCCAAAGGAAATGTTTCCTTATATAGATTCTATTCAATACATACCACAAAAAGATTCAAGCTATATAGCAAAAAGAATTTACTCAAAAGACAAATACGATGATTCAGTGATGGAATGGTTTTCTGAATATTTATTCGGAATGAGAGAACCATTATTATTTAATCGAAAAGTTGATAATGAAATATTTCGCTTTACTTGGTTAAGGTCTTTCCACGAACCTGTTGTAATCAGAATTTCAGAAACGAAACAAAAGTATAATTTGAATTGGAAAACACTCAAATTAGATGAAAATCATAAACCGATTGAAATAATAATTAACGAAAGCAAAAACATCACTAAAAAGGAATGGGAAAATTTCAATGAATTAGTTAAAAAAGCTGATTTTTGGAATATGGAATTAGGTCGATATTCAATGGGTACTGATGGCTCTGAATGGATTTTAGAAGGAGTGAATTCCGAAAATTATAGAGCTGTAAGTGTTTTTTACCCAGAAAAAGGCGATTTTTACAATGCTTGTGATTATCTGATTTCTTTAACGAATTTGAAAATATCGGAAAAGGATAAATATTAAAAATACTGTGCCTAACACCGTATAAAAATAATTGCGGCTTAGTGCTTAATCAAAGGTCGTTGCGTGTTTGTAACGTCTGATTTTCCTTCGGAAAATCCTCGCATACAAACCCGCAACTATTCTTATACATAAACGTTGTACACCATTTACGAAAACCATTGAGAAAACTGAAATACATATTGATAATTATATTTTTTGCCTTGACAAATATTGTGTTTAGTCAAGTTAGCGGAACAATATTAATGGATTCATTATCATTGCCTGGAGCTGAAATTAAATTTAAAGAGTCTGACAAAGGAGTAATGGCAGACTTTGACGGGAATTTTATTTTGCCTTTAGAATCTGAAATTAAAAACAACAGTTTGATTATCTCTTACGCTGGATTATCCATAGAAATTAAAAATATTGAATTCAGTAATGGCAAATTGAATATTGGAGAATTTGAAATACCGTATTTTAAAGATATTTCAATCACGGAATTTGAGCTACTTTCAGAATCGGAAAAAGAAAACTGTCTGCCAACTTATTGTTGGGGACAATTATTAGGATACTTTTCAACCAACAAACTTGAAAAAGAATATCTGACTCTAAATTGTAAAGAAAAAATCACGGAATTTGAATTTAATCCGACAACTAAAACTATTACTGTTAATTGGAATAAAATAAAAGAATGTGAATAAAAAACGGTGTACAACACCGTATAAAAATAATTGCGGTTTAGTGCTTAATCAAAGGTCGTTGCGTGTTTGTAACGTCTGAATTTCCTTCGGAAATTCTTCGCATACAAACCCGCAACTATTCTTATACATAAACGTTGTCTGTAATTTTGACCCGTCCTGAAATAAGGCTACATAATTTTAAACATTATGTATAGAAATGACAAAGTAATTAGACGTTACAGCGAACCTTTTAAGTTAAAAATTTTAGCCGAACTTACAATCGGAAAACACACAAAGAGTGAACTTTGTAAACTCTACTCTATTGCACCTACAACTGTGAACGTGTGGATTAAAAAGTACAATCGTAAAGACTTAATGAACACCAGAGTAAAAGTGGAAACAAAAGACGAAATATCTAGAATTAAAGCACTTCAAAAAGAAATTGAACAGCTTAAAAAGTTACTACTTAAAAAGGATCTCGATGCTATGGTAGAAGAATCCTATCTAGAAGTAGCTGCTGAAGATTTAGGTTATAAATCTATTGCTGAACTAAAAAAAAAGTTAAGTATAAAGCCTTAATAAAAGCCAAAGAGAAATCTAAGGGATTTGCTTCTTTGACAACTATAACCCATTGTTTTGGACTTAAACGCAATGCTTATTACAAGCATAAAAACAGAGCTGATAAGCGTTTAAACCTAGAACTACAGATTATTAATATCGTTAGAAAAAGACGCAAATCCCTTCCTAGAGAAGGCGTGAGAAAACTTGTAAAATCATTAAAGGCCGATTTTAATAAAGCCAAGATTAAAGTTGGTAGAGATACTTTATTTAATGTGCTTAGAAAACATCAAATGCTGACACTTAGAAGGAAAACCAGTGCTAGAACTACAAACTCTTATCATCGTTTTTACAAATATAATAACATCATTAAAGACTTAGAAGTTACTAGAGCTAACCAAGTTTGGGTATCTGATATCACATACATTAGAACCATAAAGGGCTTTTGCTACCTGGCTTTAATAACAGATATGCATTCAAGGAAAATAGTTGGTTATGATATTAGTGATAGCTTGGAACTCAAAGGATGTGTGAGAGCGCTTAATAAGGCCATTTATCAAGCTAAAAATATCAAAGAATTAATACATCATTCAGACAGAGGAATACAGTATTGTAGCAATGTTTATACACAAATACTCAAAAGAAAAAAAATAGATATTAGTATGACAGAAGAAAATCATTGTTACGAAAACGCAATGGCAGAACGCGTAAATGGAATTTTAAAAGATGAATTTTATCTCGACCAAACCTTTGATAACGTGAGTCACGCAAAGAGAGCTGCAAAAAATGCAATTAATTTATACAACGAAGTTAGATTACATTTATCTTTAGATTATAAAACACCTAATATGGTATATAAATTATCAGCTTAATTCAATTTTAACCTGTAGCCATATTTCAGGACAAGACATTTAAAAAAAACTCACATTATGAAAAATAACATATTAATTATATTCCTTTCACTTACAATAGTTTGTTGCAAGGAAAATAACACAAACACATCAACAAAGAAATCAAAAACCGAAATTATAGACAATAAAAAAAGTTACAAAGGAACAGGAAGTATAACCCAAGGTTTGGCAAAGACAAAAATAGAAAGCCTATTAAGTTCGAATCCAAAAGGTAGTAGAATTGCTGGTGTTGGAGAAATTAACGATTCTGAGAAAAATATTTGGACAGTTCCCGGAATCAATAATTTCGATAATTCACCAAAAGCATTTGACTTGTATAATGAAAATAGTGGAACTACACCGAGTAATCTATCCGAAGTAGATTTAAATTCTGTTCCAGTCACAGAAATTGATGTTGATGGAGAAATTATTACAGGTTACATTTTTGCTGACAATTATTTTGAATTATACATTAATGGAAAGTTGATTGCAGTAGACCCAGTTCCGTTTACCCGATTTAATTCAAACATTGTGAAATTTAAGGTAAGTAAGCCTTATACCATAGCTTTAAAAGTTATTGATTGGGAAGAAAATTTAGGTTTAGGTTCTGAAAACAATAGAGGTAAAAAATTTCATCCAGGAGATGGCGGTTTTATAGCCAGTTTTAGTGATGGAACGGTCACAAATAATAAATGGAAAGCACAGACATTCTATACAGCTCCAATAAATGATTTAAGTTGTTTAAGTGAAGTTGGAGAGAAAAGACTTTCTTCAAATTGTAGTACGGATGGTGTTGATGATGGAACGAATTTTTATGGTATACATTGGAAAATTCCAGAAAATAGTTTTGGTGTTGATTTTGATGATAGTAAATGGCCAAATGCAACAACTTATACAGAAGAAGTAATAGGGGTTAAAAACAAAAAAGCATATATAAATTTCATAGAAAAATTTAGTGGAACTGGTGCAGAATTTATTTGGTCTACAAATGTTGTTTTGGATAATGAAGTTATTATACGATTTAAAGTGAAATAAAACTACAGCTAACAATGGTAACCGTTGCACAACCCCTTAAAAAAGCATAAAAACAGCTTAAAATCAAAGATTTTAAGCTGTTTTTAATTTTAATACGTCATTTTTTCTCTAAAATGCAAGTGGCTTAAAACATAGTATTCTAAGGCTTATTAGGTGGTTTTTGGTGCTTTTAATAAAAGCAAGTAGTCCCGCTATACTTTCTGGTAAGTTTTTCATATATTTTAAATACTTTTTAAGATTATAGGCTGTTGCGGATAGATGCATACATTTATTAGCTTGTTTAATCCCAAGGGTATTCACTTTTCCCATGCCTAAAAACTGGGTTAGTGTACCAAATACGGGCTCTACCGTGCTTTGTCGTTTTCCTTTCATATAGCTTCCTTTTTTACTATCAACTCGTGCTATATTTCGCATGTATTCTGCGCGGTAATACGTTACAGAAAATGACTTTTCTTGTGCCGTTTTGCTTAAACAAGCGCTTCGTATTGGGCAATCTATACAAAGTTTTTTTGAACCTCTATAGGCCTTCTTTTTGGTGTTGTTCTTCTTTTCGTAAAACACCTTTTTAAAGGGGATAATCTTCCCTTGGGGGCAGGTGTAGTGATCTTCTTTTTCATTATAAATAAATTCATCTGGGCCTCCTTTAAAGGTGCCGTGTGGCGGAATGTAACTGGTAATATCCTGCTTTTCTAAAAAAGCATAATTCTCGCCACTACTGTAACCGGTATCCGCGAGACAGGTGTCTATGGTAAGACCAGATTGCCATAAGCGTCGTTTTACACGCAATACAATATCTGGTAAATGCTGACTGTCTTTGCCATCGGCATGATAGGCCTTGATATCACTTATTACATGATGTGCGGCATCTACCGTGAGCTGACTTGAATAGTTTAGTTTTCTTGCTTTTCCTGGTTTTACACTTATGCGGGCATCGGGATCGGTTGGACTGTAATGCGTTTTATTACTCGTATAACGGGAACCTTTATTTCCTGCTCCAGGACGATGGTTTTGATCTTTTGACCATTTTTTGTTTCGGCTCTTTACTGCTTGTAATTCCTGACGACTTGCTGATAATTCTTGCTGCGATTTTGGGGCTTTATTAACTTTGGCTGATCGAAATGGTACCGCTTTATCTCTATTGCTTATATGTCGTACTGCGCGTAAATGAGCTTCTAAATCTTCTTCTGGCACTTTAAGTTCTAAGCTATCCATCGAAGCGTTTGCTTTTACAGGTGCGGCGTCGATAACTTGGGTATGACCACTTACCATATGCATGTCTACGCACATTTTGAAAACATGAGTAAATAGATTTTCAAAAACTGACTCTGGGTACAGTTGATGTGTTCTACTTAACGTAGAATGCCATGGTAATTCTTCATCGATATCATAGCCAAGAAAATACAGAATATCCAGTCGAAGACTACAATGTAACACCAATTTTCTATCGCTGGTGATATTCTCTAAATAACCAACTAAACAGAATTTGAAAAACACCACGGGATCTAAACTTTTTTGTCCACAGTTTCCGTAATAGATTTTTGTTTGATTCCGTAGAAATTCTAAGTCTAAAATTTCTGATAATCGTCTATAAAAATTGTCTTGGGGAACCCGACGACTCAACTGGAAATTGTTGAATAATTTCTCTTGATATATTTTTGTGCCTTGCATTATTAAATATACGAAATTTCTATATCTTTAACAACACGTTGTGCAACAGGCACAATGTATAAAAAACATAGGGCTTTTGTGTTAACCTCAAAGGTCTGTGTTTATTTACAAAGTCCACTAAATATAAAATTTGGCATTTAACCGAAAAATAAAAGCAAAATATTTATATTTAGCTAAGTGTTAAACCGAGACGATAGTGCTTATCAACTGCCCTACGTTTCTTATATTAAACGTTAGGCACAATTTAAAAAAATGAAGTACACATATTTAACGCTAGTCTTTTTAATTATTATTTTTGGATGTAAACCTTCCGAAAAACTAGTAGAAAAGAAAGACGACAAACAAGACTTAATAAATTTTTTATTTCAAGATTATATAGGAGAAAAACCGAGTGCAAGTTTTATTGTTATAAAGGATGGAAAAATAGAAAAATGTCAAAGTTTCGGATATGAAGATTTAGAAAATAAAATACTTGCTAATTGCGAAACAAATTACAGAATCGCTTCTGTAACAAAACAGTTTACTGCAATGGGAATTTTGATTTTAATAAATCAAGGGAAATTAAATTACGATTCTAAACTGACAGAAATAATACCAGAATTCCCATATTATGGAAAAGAAATCACAATTAAAAACCTAATGACGCACAGGTCTGGTTTACAGTCTTATAATAGATTATATCCAAAAGATTGGGAAAAACAGCTTGTTGATAAAGACGTCCTTAATCTTTTAATGAAACAAGATAGTCTGTTGTTTCCTGCAAACTCTAAATTTAGATATAGTAATTCAGGATATGCTATTTTGTCCATGATTATAGAAAGGGTTTCTGGCAAAACCTATAAAAAATTCATGGATGATGAGATTTTTAAAAAGTTAGGGATGACAAATAGTACTGTGTACTTAAATGATTTAAAAATCAAAAATCGTGCATATGGTTATAATTTGATAAAAAATAAATTTGAAAAGAAAGACCAAACTAAATTTACTGCAGTTCAAGGAGATGGAGGGATTTATTCTTCTGTAAGTGATTATGCTAAATGGGATAAAGCTTTGTATAATGAAACTCTTGTTGATAAAGATTTACTCGATGATGCTTTTTCTAATTGGGACGAAAATGGAAAAACCGATGGAAATGGCTATGGATTTGGTTGGTTTATTGACGAAAAAAACGGTAAAAAATATTTGCTTCACAATGGAAGTACAAGGGGTTTTCTAACTACAACGTTAAGAATTCCCTCTGAAAAAATTACAGTAGCAATTTTTTCAAATTACGGAAATTTAGGAGGTCTAAAAAGAAAGGCTTTATTTTTAGCAAGCCTGTTTTCTGATAGCAAAACACCCATGCCTGCTGAACTGATACTAAAAATGGATATTGAAGATAATGGAATAGATGATTTTGCAACCAAATTTAACCTAATAAAATCTGACAGTAGTAAATACGATATTGTAAATGAGGAATTACTTTATTTAGGCTTTGGTTTTTTTAACAAAGAACCCGAAAAATCAAAAAAGGTGTTTGAACTAATCACAGCTGAATTCCCAAATTATTTTGGAGGTTATTATGGGTTAGGTCAATATTACGCATATAAAACTGAAGACAATAATGAGTTGGCAATAAAAAACTATAAAAAGGTAGTTGAGTTGAATCCATCAAATGAACAACGATTAATTAATCGTTCAAAAAACATGATAAAAAAATTAAGCGAATAAAAACTGTGCCTAACACCGGTAACCGTTGCACAACCCCTTAAAAAAGCATAAAAACAGCTTAAAATCTTTGATTTTAAGCTGTTTTTAATTTTAATACGTCATATTTTATCTAAAATGCAAGTGGCTTAAAACATAGTATTCGAAGGCTTATTAGGTGGTTTTTGGTGCTTTTAATAAAAGCAAGTAGTCCTGCTATACTTTCTGGTAAGTTTTTCATATATTTTAAATACTTTTTAAGATTATAGGCTGTTGCGGATAGATGCATACATTTATTAGCTTGTTTAATCCCAAGGGTATTCACTTTTCCCATGCCTAAAAACTGGGTTAGTGTACCAAATACGGGCTCTACCGTACTTTGTCGTTTTCCTTTCATATAGCTTCCTTTTTTACTATCAACTCGTGCTATATTCCGGAGGTATTCTGCGCGGTAATACGTTACGGAAAATGACTTTTCTTGTGCCGTTTTGCTTAAACAAGCGCTTCGTATTGGGCAATCTATACAAAGTTTTTTTGAACCTCTATAGGCCTTCTTTTTGGTGTTGCTCTTCTTTTCGTAAAACACCTTTTTAAAGGGGATAATCTTCCCTTGAGGGCAGGTGTAGTGATCTTCTTTTTCATTATAAATAAATTCATCTGGTCCTCCTTTAAAGGTGCCGTGTGGCGGAATGTAACTGGTAATATCCTGCTTTTCTAAAAAAGCATAATTCTCGCCACTACTGTAACCGGTATCCGCGAGACAGGTGTCTATGGTAAGACCAGATTGCCATAAGCGTCGTTTTACTCGCAATACAATATCTGGTAAATGCTGACTGTCTTTGCCATCGGCATGATAGGCCTTGATGTCACTTATTACATGATGTGCGGCATCTACCGTGAGCTGACTTGAATAGTTTAGTTTTCTTGCTTTTCCTGGTTTTACACTTATGCGAGCATCGGGGTCGGTTGGACTGTAATGCGTTTTATTACTCGTATAACGGGAAC
This sequence comes from Psychroserpens sp. NJDZ02, assembly GCF_004843725.1. Lineage (NCBI taxonomy): Bacteria > Pseudomonadati > Bacteroidota > Flavobacteriia > Flavobacteriales > Flavobacteriaceae > Psychroserpens > Psychroserpens sp. NJDZ02. The sequence continues at coordinate 2,540,852 of NZ_CP039451.1, forward strand.
CTTTATTTCCTGCTCCAGGACGATGGTTTTGATCTTTTGACCATTTTTTGTTTCGGCTCTTTATCGCTTGTAATTCCTGACGGCTTGCTGATAATTCTTGCTGCGATTTTGGGGCTTTATTAACTTTGGCTGATCGAAATGGTACCGCTTTATCTCTATTGCTTATATGTCGTACTGCGCGTAAATGAGCTTCTAAATCTTCTTCTGGCACTTTAAGTTCTAAGCTATCCATCGAAGCGTTTGCTTTTACAGGTGCGGCGTCGATAACTTGGGTATGACCACTTACCATATGCATGTCTACGCACATTTTGAAAACATGAGTAAATAGATTTTCAAAAACTGACTCTGGGTACAGTTGATGTGTTCTACTTAACGTAGAATGCCATGGTAATTCTTCATCGATATCATAGCCAAGAAAATACAGAATATCCAGTCGAAGACTACAATGTAACACCAATTTTCTATCGCTGGTGATATTCTCTAAATAACCAACTAAACAGAATTTGAAAAACACCACGGGATCTAAACTTTTTTGTCCACAGTTTCCGTAATAGATTTTTGTTTGATTCCGTAGAAATTCTAAGTCTAAAATTTCTGATAATCGTCTATAAAAATTGTCTTGGGGAACCCGACGACTCAACTGGAAATTGTTGAATAATTTCTCTTGATATATTTTTGTGCCTTGCATTATTAAATATACGAAATTTCTATATCTTTAACAACACGTTGTGCAACAGGCACACCGTGTATAATTTATTGCTGGTTATAGCTCACTTGGGAAATTCCTCCGGAATTTCGCCGTTCGTGTTTTATTTATTAAATTCACTGCTTAAACCACGCAACAAACCATATACGTATTCCAAGGTCAAAACCTAATTATTTAAAGACCTTTTTACTATGCTGCAAATTTTTGTAATTCGACATAAGGTGTTCCTCTTTTTACCACTGCGAAAGCTCTTGACAAAATCTTATTTCTAACATTATTTAAAGCTACCAGTTTTGGTTTACCTTCTGCAACTTTTTTCTCGTAATACTGTTTTAATTCTTTATCGCACTGTATTGCGCTAACACTGGCAAGTGTTAAGAGTGTTTTCATTTTCCGGTCTCCTATCTTATGAATTCTGTTTTTCCGGTAAATACTGGTTCCTGAACTGTGCTCAAAAGGAGCTACACCACAATAACTTGAAAACTGACGCCAACTATCAAATCGCTTAAAATTGTTCGTGTGGTATAACAATTGACATGATAATATTAGACCAACCCCTTTTAAGGTATTTAAAAGTTGATAATTCTTTTCCAATAACTCATCACTTCGTATTAGTTTTTTAATACTTTGCTCAAGTGTTGTAATTTGTTTTGTTAGATAATGAATCATCTTTTTGACAATTATACAACAATCATCAGTCGATGGACTACTAAGCAAGGTCTGCATTTCTTTAAGACTACTCATCTTACCTGTACGGTCTCGTACTAACTGTTCTCTAAAGGATAACAAACGTCCTAACTCTTGAATATCTTGCGCTTTTGGACTACTTAGAGTCAACTCTTCTTTGTAAAGCCATGCATATCTCGCAATCATTGCGGAATCAAGCTGATCTGTTTTTCCTCTAACAATTCCAGAAGATCGTTTAATGGTCAAAGGACTTTCTTCTACATAATCTATGTTGTTTTCTGATAAATAAACACTAAGATTTGTAGAGTAATGACCTGTATTCTCAAAACAGAAAAAACAGAGGTCTTTACCAAGGTGCTTTTCGACCCAAGATAATAGGGCTTTGTAACCTTTTGAAGTATTGGAAAACACACGGTGAACGCCTCTATTATAAATATGTGCATCAATTGTTAATTTAGATACATCAATACCGATAACATCTACATATTTTTTCATATTTTTAAATATTGTTCCTACTCAAAGAGGAATGATTAATAAATGTTGCTATGACTATCACCTTTATTAGGAAGTGATTCCTGGTATTCCAAATGGTCCTAAAGCAACCTAAGAAAGACAAGAGGACTTATACGTATAGTGGAACTATTATTCTAAACAACGTTCTAGTTCTCCTCTTGTTTCCTAGTAAAAGTAATAACTACTTTTGTAATGAGTATAAAGTAAAGAACAACGTTGCCACCAATTATGAAACGAACTTTCTGCTTTACATTTTTCACAGTGTTTTTCGCTAATTCAGTTTTCTCTCAAACAGAAAAAATAAAAGAATTGGTTAAAAAAACGAATGAATTGAATCTTGATATGTGGGATTTGACAACTTATGCAGAAAAAAACATCAAAGACAAAGAAGAATTAGCTAATTTTTTTTACTATTGGATAGGTTCAAATATTCAATATGATGATGATACATTCTCAAAAACAATAAGCGGAGAATTAAGTCATGAGGAATTTTGGAAATTACAAGACGAATCTGTTGTTTATGAAAGTAGAAAAGGTGTCTGCGCTGGATATGCAAATTTATATAAATGGTTTTTGGATTGGGCAGATATAGAAACTGTCGTGATATCTGGTCATATTCGAGGTTTAAGAAATCATTACGTGGAATTGGAATCTGACGATAATTTCAGACACGCTTGGAATGCTATCAAATTAAATGACGAATGGATTCTGATAGATACAACTTGGGGAACTTCAAAAGACGAAGAAACCTCTGAATTCTATTTTGACATAAAACCTGAATTATCTATCATTACTCATTATCCTGAAGACAGTAAATGGCAATTACTAAAAGAACCTTTAACTCTTGCGGAATTCAACAAATCTCAATTTGTTAAACCAAATTGGTTTATGATTGGATTTACAGACACACCAAAATTAATGTCTGACCAAGAATTTTATTATTTTTCATTTCAAGATATTCCAGATAACAAATGGTCAGTTGGCTTACAATTAAGTTCTGACAATATTAATTTTGATGGAATAAGTGACATTAAGGTAATAGAACAAGACGGACTTATTTATTTTCGATTTAGTAAAACTCAAATACCTAAAACAGCCTTTTTTAAAGTGAACTTAGTAAAATTTGGATATGTTGGAAATGAATATATGAAAACTGAACATAAAGATGTTATTAACTTTAGAATATAAATAACTGGTGCCAACACCGGTAACTGTTGCACAACCCCTTAAAAAAGCATAAAAACAGCTTAAAATCAAAGATTTTAAGCTGTTTTTAATTTTTACTCTCTGTATTTTCTCTAAAATGCAAGTGGCTTAAAACATAGTATTTGAACGCTTATTAGCTAGTTTTTGGTGCTTTTAATAAAAGCAAGTAATCCCGCTATACTTTCTATCAGGTTTTTTATACATTTTTGAATACGTTTTAAGATTATAGGCTGTTGCAGAAAGATTCATACACTTATTAGCTTGTTTAATCAAGGGTATTCACTTTTCCCATGCCTAAAAACTGGGTTAGTGTACCCAATACGGGCTCTACGGTACTTTGTCGTTTTCGTTTATATAGCTTCCTTTTTCACTAATTGGTCGTTTCCCTTTGCTGAACAAAATCCTTGTTACGAAAATGCCATGGCAGAACGTGTAAATGGCATATCAGAAGATGAGTTATACTTAGACCAAACCATTGATAGTGTAGCACACGAAAAGAAAGCTGCAAAAAATGCAATTAATTTATACAACGACGTTAGATTACATTTATCTTTAGATTATAAAACACCTAATATGGTATATAAATTATCAGCTTAATTCAATTTTAACCTGGAGCCATATTTCAGGACAAGGCATTAGATAAAAATTCTAAATAAACATTAACTATGAAACAATTTATGATTTTCCTGATATGTTTGACTTATTATAATACTGTTTATTCTCAAGATATATTATATAATTTGTCATTTGAAGCAAATCAAGGCAATTATAATAATTCTTACGGAGAATATTATTATCATATAAAAAAAGAAGAAAATAGATATAGATTAACAACTAAAAAAAAGGAATATATTTTTCCAGAGGCATTTGATACCATTGTAAAAAACGCTCATTTTATTAAAACAGTAAAGCAAAACGTTATAAATATTTATAGAACTCAAAATCTTGAAAAGATAGAAATACCTAATTTGAAACAAGTATATTTTATCAGAAATGGTCTAGAAGTATTAACTAATCAAGGAGCTCAATATTTTGATAATTCAATTACAAAAATTAATAATTTTCCAAAATTAAACATTTTCACTTGTGGAACTGTTTATTCTGAACAATACACATTAAAACATAATGAAAAATCACAAAAGCATAGTATTGAAATATCCGAAGGTTATTTTGGGGGAATGGATATTGAAACTATCTTAAATTTTAATAATTTACCAGACAATGTTAAAAGTCTTAGTTTCTTAAATGATAAAAAGTATACTTCAGAAAGTGTTAATAACAAATATTATACACACCCAAACCTAATCAAAATTATAAAAGATGGCAAAAGTGGTATTTACTCATATAAACTTGATGATGCAAAATTTCCTAAAAAAGAAAAAAGGAAAGTAAAAGAAAAATATGCATATGATATTGATGTAACAACTGGCGATACTATTTTTATGGTTGTGCCTGAAATCATCGAAATCGAACCAATTTCATTTGCAAAAAAAGGAGAAATAAAACTTAATCAAATTTTAGCGATTGAATACGATTACATTCAACAAAGCGAAATTAATGGATTAATATATCTCTATAAAAATAAACAAATCGGAATTTATCCCAATCACATTATTACAAATTTTGACAAATTTAAGGAGAAAACCACTTCATTCTATGAAATTACTAAAAACGAAAAACAGGGATGGATAGATATTAGAACTTTTCAGGAATATTACTTCTGAGCAAAAATCGTTTGCTAACAATATTTGAAAAACACCTCGGTATCAACACGCTTTTGACCACTAATTCCATAATACGGAGTAGTAAGTTTGTAGAGGTAGACCAGATTCAATATCCTTTTTAATTGCCTGTAACAATTGTGTTTGGGCATACGTTTACTCAATAGGAAATAAGTGAATAATTGTTCTTGATATGTCTTTTACGTTGTATACCAGTGTATTGTAAATTATATTGTCATTATCAATTGATTGCTTTAACTTTATCAACAGAGTTGTGCAACAAGCACAATGTACATGATGTATAAAACATAGCTAATAAGTGTCAAACCGAAAGGTTAGTATTTAATTATGAATACCGCCAAATTTTTAATTTGGCTTAAAACAAGCAAAAAAATGAAAATAAATACAACCATTTTATGTTTAATTTTGTCTCAATTTGTATTTGGTCAAACAGAACTTTCGAAAGAAAAACATATCATTAATTTAGATGCAAAAATAGGAGAAAGAATCTTTGTTACAGATTCAATAGGGAATACTTTAAACAACGGTGAATATCTATTCAAATTCTTCGAGGGTAGAGTTAAATTATCTTTTTGGTTCTCTATTGAAGACTCTGGAGAAATTAATGGTGATGTAAAATTAAATATTGGAGATAAGATAGATAGTCAACTATTAGAATTATACAAAGTGAAAAAAGGTATCGTAAAAAAAATAGAACAATTTGACCAAAAAAGAAAGTTTTTGGATACAGAAATTTTTATAAGTGGAGATACCGTAATAGAACGGAATTATAAATTAAATAAACTGCTTTACTATGAAAATAAAGGGATAAAAGGAAATGAAATTTACAAATACTCTTGTGTTAACTATTATGAAGAAGACTATATTGATAAGTGTACTAAAACTGATTTTATAAAAGGAATAGTAGAGGAGACTCTAAAGGGGAATGTAATAAGCAGAACTAAGACAAAAAATTTACCTTCTAACATACTAAAAATAGTAGAAAATTTCGGCACTGAAGAAAGCGTCAAAAAAATAATAGTTTATACGGATAAAGTAATAAAGACCACATATAAAAATGGTAGTTACAAAACAGAAACACCTATAAAAGGTGGCGTATTTGAAAAAGTGTACAATAATAAGGGAGTGCTAATTGAATCTGGAGAAGTATATGATATCGATTTTTAACCAGATAAAATCATCAAATACAAATAAGAATATAGGCACCACCGTTTATAATTTATTGCTTACTTTCGAAAGTCCTCGCGGATTTTGAACTGCTCCCAAAAAGTTAGACACTATTTGAGGGTATTATTATGGGAAGAAAAGTCAAGTATGATTACGCATTTAAACTTCGATGTGTAAAGCAAGTTTTAAAAAATCACCAAACAGTTGAAGATGTGTCTAAGTTATATGGTTGTCATCATACAACCCTTCATGATTGGATTCGATTTTATGAAAAATATGGTAAAAAAGCACTATTACCAAGAAAAACCAAAGTGTATAGCATTCCTTTTAAACTTAAAGTTTTAAAAGCTATTGACAAAGATTCATTATCTTTCAGTCAAGCTTGTTTAGAATTTAATATTCCTACTAAATCTGTAATTATGAAGTGGCAACGTAATTATAAAAAAGAGGGTATTGTAGGCTTAAACATTAAACCTAGAGGTAAACCAAAATCTATGCAATTTAAGAGGGCTAAAAAAAAGTCTAATAAACCTTTAACAAGAGAAGAGGAACTTTTATTAGAAAATGAATCATTACGCGCAGAACTGGACTTGCTAAAAAAGTTACAGGCCTTAATTCAACAAGAGCAAAACAAAAAGCAAAAGCCATAACAGAATTAAGGCATAAGTATGATTTAGTTATTTTATTATATCATACGAACATGGCAAGAAGTAGTTATTATTATCATCATAAAAGAAGGCTTTTAGTTGATAAATATAAAGAGATAAAACTATTGATTCATCAAATATATCATCGTCACAAAGGAAGATATGGCTATAGAAGAATCTCTTTAGAAATCAACAAAATAGGCACTCTAATAAATCATAAAACAGTACTCAAGTTAATGCGTGAATTAGGTTTGAAAAGTTTAGTCAGAGCTAAAAGATACAAGTCTTATAAAGGGCAAATAGGAGAAACAGCTCCTAATATATTACAACGAAATTTTAAAGCTATTAGGCCAAATAAAAAATGGGCTACCGATATTACAGAATTTAAAGTTTTAGGAAAAAAACTATATCTATCTCCAATAATTGATCTCTTTAATAGAGAAATAATAAGTTATCAATTATCTGAAAAACCTGATTTTAAACAAGTAACTATTATGCTGAAAAAGTCTTTTAAGAAAATACCAGATCAAACAAATTTAATATTACATTCAGATCAAGGATGGCAGTATCAAATGAAACAGTATCGAAGATTATTAACAGAAAAAGGAATTACTCAGAGCATGTCTCGTAAAGGAAATTGTTTAGATAACGCTGTGATAGAAAATTTCTTCGGTATTCTAAAATCTGAATTGTTTTATATAAATAAATATAAGTCGATATCTCAGTTAAAAAAAGAGATTAAAGTGTATATAAAATATTATAACAATGAGAGAATTAAACAAAATTTAAATGGAATGAGCCCGATTGAATATCGAGCTAATTATTATCAAAATTAATTATAAATTTGTCTAAACATTTGGGTGCACTTCATTTTCTTGGTCGGTAATTATTTACTAAATTAACTGCTTGAAACAGGTAACAAACCATATAATAACGTGTATCCAATTTATGAATGAGAGTTTCAAAATTTCACCTATTTCACCTATTTTATTTTTTTTAATTATTATTTCTTGTACAAAATGTCCTGAACAAATAACACTAGAAAATTATTACTTATCAGAAAAGTCGAAGGACAAATTCCCTTATCAAAATGGAGAGGGAAAATTAGTATTTAAAGACTCTCTAAACAATAAATTAACATTTGAACTTATTTCTTCGGATACAATATATCTTACAAAAGAGGAATGGTATGAAAACTGTGCTTTAAATGACTCTTTCAATAAAAAAATTAGAGTAAGTGCTAAAAGAGAGTGGCAGAACGTTTTATTTAAACCTGATACTTTAATAGACTTATCTTTTAATATTTTTATCAGACAAAGGGTTCAAATTGACGCCTCAGATTTAAGTAATATTAGAGAAATTGACGGACTGCAAATTTACAGAGCAAATGTTGGTCAAATGAACATTGTGTCAGATTTAAAGAATTTTCATCTCGATGAAGAACCAACAGAAAAAATTGATAGTATTACAATTAACGGCATATTATTTAGAAATATATTAAAATCTAAACATATGAATAGTGGGGATATACTTTATGACCTAGAAAAAGGAATAGTAGCGATTAATGAATATCAAGGAGGTTTTAAAAAAGCTAAATATTGGACTTTAGATAGTATTATCTATCACGAAAAAAATAAAGAACTAAAAAAACTAACCGAAAAAAGTAAATACGATAAATTAAAAGCAAGTTATGAACTCTATGGGAAATGGGAAATAGATGATTCTAATAGTGGCGGAAGCTTTCCTTTTGAAATTTATCAAAAAGGAACTGAATTTATTGGTGTTGCTCCATGGGGTAGTTATGCAACGGACACTCTTATTAAAAAGGATAGCAAGTTTTTTAAAAAGGGAATGGAGAAAGGAGAATATTATATTATTGACTCAGATAAGGAAATGACATTATTTGATGGAAATGACAATAGCTTAGCCGATGAAGGTTATACTGCTAAGAAAAAATAAAATGTTTTATAGTTCGTAAAGTAATGAAAGAGAATGACCTTATAACATTAATTGTTGCTTTTAACGTATTAACAAAAATTCTCGCAGAATTTTTATCTTTGATTTAATTGCTTTTACACACGATTAAATAATACTTAAACTGATTATGAATATTTTAAAAAAAATTATAATTACCTTATCAATAGTATTGACAGCCTCATGTCAAAACGAAAAAAAAACTAAAGAATTAAAAAGTACTACAGAGGAGTTAGTACCTTTTAATAGAAGTCTTGATACAATAGAAAATATAACTTTAGACGCGAGCTTGCTTAACACAGACGATACAGTGGTTTTGAATGATAGTTTGAATTTAATTAAAAAGAATATTTTTGAAAACTTTGAACATTTACAAAAAACCTTTTTTTTTAACGAATTAGAAGTATCTACAATCTTATTATACAAAGGGGAATTTATTGATAGCCTTGAGATAAATGATGATGGATTTATAGGACATTACTTTATGAAGGTGTTTGATAGAACACCGGAAAATATTAAAATTTTTTTTGGAGATAACGAAATAGAAATATTGGCTAAAATGATTATCGATAACAATAATTATATTGGTAGTAGGACTAATTTGTGGCTAGATGGTTTTATAAAAGCGTATGAAGAATTAAAAAATGATCCAGAATTTTTAATGCAAGCTTCAATAGAAAAAGATGTCCATGCATATTATGAGTTAATCACATCCAAATATTCAACAGATGTGACCGAAATAATGGATTTTGAGAGTGATTATGATTTAGATTATAAATTATTTAAAATCTACTCGTTTTGGGTAAGAAGATACAATGAAGGAAATTCTGAGGTAGTCTTTTCTATTATTAAAAAATTTAAAGATCAATTCCCTGCCGAAATTGAAACAGACAAATTAAACTCGAAAAAAAACGTAGTAGAATCAAAAATTTTAGATGACGAATTCTCAGCATTTGATTTTAACGAAGACATTTTAAACTATATAATAGCTGAGTTGGATATTAATAATAACTACTTTGAACGGTTCATTGCTGAAAATTCTATTTTTATTGCTAGAAACGACATGTCGCTTCAACGTTTTTCAGAATATTCTACAGAAGTAATGACAAAATTAAACAAAGAATATAGTGATTTTGATAGAACTCCAGAGAATATAGATGAAATTTTTAATACCAATTTGATAGATTACATCGCGTTTTTGTTTAATAACGAATTTTTAGTCAAAGATCAAAAACTATATGATGTTTTAAAAGGTTTACTTTTAACTTATGATGAAATGGATGATGATGAATGCGAAAGACTACATCACATTATGAAAGAATATGAATATCATGATATGAGGGATGAGTTTATAAAAAATTGTAGTGATACAGTAAGCGAATTTATATACAATGGTGGTGATTTTAAATCTTCGTTTGAATATGGCTCTGATATCGATTTTGGTTATAGTAAACGAATATTTTATTTGTATTCATTTTGGGTAAGAAGATATAATGAGGGTAATAAAGAAACGGTTTACAAAATACTTAAAGAGGTAGACGGAAAAATCAATTAATAATCCAAACTTATGCTTAGGCGACAGTATTTGATTGTAAGTAAAAAAGCCGACTCTAATAATTTAAATTTAATTAATAGAAGTCAAAATTTTAAAATTAAAGGGTTGTAGATTACTTACGGATATTCTTGTAGCAATCACGTTGGCAACAATTAGTAGAAGCGCATGCAAGATGAATAACGTAAGAATTTGAACTAAAAGGAGAAAACGGAAATATAACTGTTGGTATTGAAATACTTCTGATTTTTCGAATAAAACTTGTTCCAAAGAAGGATATGAATGTGTTCTCGGAATTGAAATTATAGTTGGTTGTTGTTAAGGGAAGTATTTTTTGCACTTCGACTGGCGAACTATCCAAATTTTATTGAAAATAAAAAAACGGTCAGACCGAACTGATGGCATTACAGAATTTTACTCTTATCAAAACAATCTAGAGTTGACAGTTAAGTATACATCCTTAAAAGCTGGAATTTGATTTTAATAGTGATCGGTCATATTTTAAAAATTCAGTTGAACCATTAGAACGGATTTTTGATAAATATGGCAAAATGATAGGAATGAAAAATTAAAATAACAATGAGAAGCTGAAGTTAATACATCTAAAAATCAAACCTAAAATTTAACTCTAAAACTGATGTTGGGTGTAATACCTAAAGACACATTTTTAACCTTAGAGATTTGATTGTTATCTATAGTATAGTAGGTGTTTAAAATGTTTTCTTGATCTAAAATGTTCCAAATAGAAGCCCCAACAACAGCTTTGTTTTTGCCAAGTTTAAATTGATATGTTGCCGATAAATCAGCTCTTAAATAGGCCTGTAAGCGACTACTATTGGGGGCTTGATAATTAATAGTGTTTCCTGTATTGGGATTAGTACTGTCTGGTTGTGTAAATGGTTTTCCGGAATGCCAATTGACACCAAAAGCTAGTTTTAATTGTTGCCAGTTATAGGTGCTTCCAAAATTTATTTGATGTGCAATATCAAAATTACTTGGGAAAGCAGCACTATTATTTAAGTCACTAAACGTGTAGTTATTGTGACTGTAGCTATAGCTTACCCATGTGCTAAAGGCGTCTAACTGTTTGTTAATTAATAGATCTACGCCTTTAACGTTATACTGTCCTAAAGCATCGATATACTGGTATTGATTTTGAAAGCCTTGACTGCGTGATGTTATCCCATCTACTGTTTTTAAATAGCCTTCTGCACTTAATAGTAACTTGTTTTTATTATAGGTGACACCAAAACTGACCTGTTTACTTTTTTGAATGGGTATTGTATTATTGTTGGCTAATACCCATCGTCGTTTTTCAATACCTAAAAAATCATTTTGTAAGTCAATAAGCTGCGAGGTGCTTTGGCTTTTATGCTCGCCAGATAATTCTATTCTAAATGCTTTTAAAAAACGCTGACTGATATAGACGCGAGGTTCGGTTATTGAAATATTAAATTTTTTGAAATAATTGTGTCGCAAGCCTAATTTAAATTGTGTATTCTTATTTTTAGAATTAAACACTGTTTCCGCGTAAGCGCTATACGTCCGAAGTACATTTTTTATATTTCGTTTAAAAACAGGCGAACTAACTTCTTCTAGATGGCTGATGCCTATTTCTTTAAACTGTATCCCAGCATTAGCAGTTAGCGTTTTATTAAAATTGTAATGGGCATCCATATTAATGCCATTATCAATGATTTTGTTTTCTTGTATTAATCGTTGATTGTTAACAATGTCATAGTCTGAAGCGCGTAAGTCGTAGTTAGAATAATACCCTTTTATAGTGGTATTTAATTTGTTGTTCCAAACATGTTCGTACTGTAATGCGGATGCGCGATTTTGTTGTTTTAATTGATTAGCGATATTGTCTATATCAGAAGTGTTGGAAGACTCTTCAAAATCTAACTGATTAAAAACATTAAGTAAAGTAAACCGAAGTTTGTCTTTGGGACTGAAATCGTGTAAAAATTTTAAAGAAATATCACTAAACTTAAACGTTTGGTTGGTTGTTGTGGCAATGTCGTTATTAGTGACGTCAGAATCTTGGAAGACGCGTTTAAAATATTGATTGTAGGTTGGTGTGTCTAAAACGTCGGTAATAGACCGTCTTGTGGTCAGTTGTAATTGCGTTTTTTCGGCCAAAGGGATTATTGCAAAACCATCTGTGGTTATCATGTTTATTCCAATACCAGCACTAAAACCGTCTTCTGTATTGTCTGATAATTGCATATCAACAACACTAGAGACGCCGTCTCCAAACTTAGCACTTGTTCCATTTTTGGTAACCGCTACACGTTTTGTTAAGTAGGGGTTAAAAGCAGAGATTAAACCAAAAAAATGTCCTGATTGGTACATTTTTATACCGTCGTATAAGATTAGATTTTGATCATGTGTGCCACCCCGTATATTAATATTGGATACGGTTTCGTCTACACTTAAAACACCAGGTAGGTTTTGGATGGTTTGTAAAATATCGGGTTCTATCAATCCTGGTAAAATCTCGAAAGATTTTGGTGTAATTATAATAGCTCCAGAATTGTTTTTACTAATTCCGGTCGTTAGATAATTGGAAATAGTAACTGCTTCTAATTTTTGAAAAGAAAAGCTGTTTTTATTTTTTGAGACTGTAATAAAATGATCGTCTAAACGATTAAAAATTAAGTCAGTTTGAGAGTCTAGTTTGGTTAGAGTAGTGGTAAGGTTGTCTTTTGGGTTGTAATCCACCATAACACCTTTAATCACCTTATCAGCATAAGAAAAACTGACTTTATATTTATATTCTATAGTCGACAAAACATCTAAAAGGGGGAGTGTCTTGTTTTGAGCAAAAACAGAAACGCTATAAACTAATAATATAATAAGAAATAGTGTAGTCTTTAACGATTTACTCACGCGTTAAAATAATAGTGTTGTTAACTTTTTTATATTGTAATTGTAGTGGCTGTGTAATTGATTGTAATGCTATATTAATATCATTATGCGTAAACTTACCAGAAAACAATGTGCTTTTTTTAATAGTATTACCTTCTATTTTGACATTATATTGTCTTTCAAATTCAGCAAATACTTCGCTTAAAGGTACACTAATAAAACTACTGACACTATGTATCCAATCAGGTTGTTGGTTTTTAGTTTGTAAACGCTCTATTAGATTACCATTAATAATTAAAAAAGAATCACCAGCTGTTAAGGTTGTTTTTTTTGTATTAAAATCCACATTGACTACACCTTCAAAGCAAGTCACTTCAAAATAATTTGTACGTTGTTTGACATTAAATTCTGTGCCAACAACACTTATAATCCCTGTTGCTGTAGTAACATTAAACGTGCTTCCTTTTTTTACATTAAAAAAGGCTTCGCCCTCAAGGGTAATGTTACGGTTATTAGCATGCCATTGCTTACTATTATAAGTGATTTTGGATAAAGCATTTAAATTTACTTTAGACTGGTCCGGAAGTACAATTTGTGCTTTTTCTGCGTATTGCGTCGTAATGGTTGTGTCTAAAGTTGTCGTGTAATAATACGCACTAAAACATATTGCTAGTATGGCAGCTATTTTTAGAAAAGGTGTTAGCCAGTTGTTTTTAGCCACTGGTTTACTTTCAATTTTAGATAATGTAGCTTGCAACGCCACTTCGGTATTAAATTCGGGTGCTTTAAAATCTTTTGTATAATTAGATAGTTTTGTAATAGCGTCATACTCCTCTAAAGCTTGGAATGCTTCAAGCTCTTGAGGGGATAAGTTATTATCTAACCATTTTAATATTAATGCGTCTTTATTCATAACTGGAATTCAAACATATAACAAGGTAAGCTGTAAAATTCCTACCCTAAAAATCTTTTATTTTATAATTCTTCTATATCTAGCCTTAATTTTTTTAAAGCACCATATATACGTTTTTCTACTGCTTTTGTACTAATACCTAAAAGGGTTGCTATTTCTTTAAAACGTTTACCTTCTACACGATTCATTAAAAAAGCAACGCGTTGTGCTTCGGTAAGATTAGATATTGCTTTTTCAAGTTTTTGTCGGTATTCATCCTCTTCCATTAAAAATTCAGGAGATAGATTAGTCTGTTGGGAGGGTATTGTTTTTTGATGTTTTAACACTACTTTTTGATGTGCGACCTCGTTTAACATTAGATTATTAGCGATTGTAAATAAGAAGCTTTTTGCTTTATTGGGCGTTACTTTTTTACAATTTTCCCATAATTTAATAAATGCTTCTTGTGCTTTATCTTCAGGATTTAAAAGTTCACCAAACTTGTAATACAAAAAGTCATGTAGGTTTTTTGCATGCTGTTTAAATAGCGCTTCAAATCTTGATTTATCGCAAATATCTTTATGTAAATTTTTTGACATAGTATTTTATCGAGCTACAAAATAGAACTATTTTTTTTGATTTTCAGGGTAGGAGTTTCTTAAAAATAAATGTTTTATTTACGAAAGTAAAAATGTTTTGCTTTGAAAAAGAAAAATTAACTAATCTTAGAATACATATGAATTTTAAAAAGACCCTTTTTTTTTCCGTATTAGTTTTTTTGTTATTCGCATCTTGTCAAAATGAAGAATCGGAAATTATTAATCAACAAGAAGATCTAATATCTGGTGATTCTACTATTGCCAATGTAATGAGTAATATAGCTTTAAATGATGGCTCTATAGATAATATTATCGATAATGCTAATTGCTTAGAGGTGTTGTTACCCTTGACAGTTACTGCAAATGGTGTCGCTATAACTGTTGAAAGTATTGCCGATTATAATGCATTGGAAGCAATATTAGAAGCCTATACTACAGATGATGATAGTGTTGAAATTACATTTCCTATTACCGTTATTTTAAATGATTATACGCAAATTATAATTAGTAATCAAGAAGAATTGGAAGCGCAAATAGTGAACTGTAATGGTGAAAATGAAGCAGACGATGATATCGAGTGTGTTGATTTCGAGTATCCTATTGCATTTTCTATTTACAATACCGACTTTCAGGTTACGGAGGTAACCACAATAAGTAACGATGAAGTTTTATATCAATTTTTAGAATCGTTACACGGACCAATATTGGCAAGTTTAAACTTTCCTGTTACGATGATTTTGGCTAATGGTGAAACTATCGAAGTTAATAACATTCAAGAGCTAGAGGTTGTAATAAATGATGCTGAAGGTACTTGTGATGAAGATGATGATTACGAGTATACAGATGATAGTGACTGTACACAATTAGAGGTTAGCACTTATTTGCTAAACTGTGGTCAAATACCAAGTATAAATGGATATACACCATCATTTACAGTATTTAATTTCTTAGAAAATAATAGTATATCAACTTTATATGAAGGTGATTTGCTTTTTGATGGTAGCTGGGATATTTCTACAATTGATGGTTACGTTTATGTGTTTATAAATTTTAATGGGTTAGAAGAATATAATGGACAATGGAAAGTGGTAGAATGCGCTTCCGGCGAATTAATTTTAGAACAAGGGAATGATACATTGCTATTATTGAATAATTGTAATACGACTAATCCATTGGATTGTTTTGAAGATATAACGGTTACGGTATGTGATAACGATGGTGATTTAGACTTTTTTACAACTTTTGATATTGATGCAATCTACCAAGACTGTGCCCGAAATGATCTGTTGGTCAACTATTATAGCACCAATGCGGATGCAGAAGCAAGTATCAATCCGCTTATATCGCCTTACACTAATTTGGTAAATCCAGATGTGCTTTATGCTAGAGTTGGGGTAGCAAATGATCCTAACACATTTCAAATATTTACAGTGTCACTAGTGGTCGAAAATTGTTCCACTACTTGCACCGAAGGAGATGTTGATGGCACCTTACAGATGTGTGTGTGGACCATTACAAATTATGCAGGAGATAGCAGTTTTGATGTTTTTGATATTAATTTTCAGGATAATCAAACAATGACCATTGCTTCGGATAATGAAACCTATACTGGTAATTGGTCGACCTCAGGAAGTGGAGGGCAAGTAGTGGTTTCTTTTTCAAATATATCTGGAGGAAATGTTGTGGTATTAAATGGCGATTATAATGTTGTAGAATGTACAGGAGAACAACTGATACTTCATGATGTGAATAACAGTAATAACGAACTAGTTTTGGATAAAGATTGTAATTAAAAATTTAGTTGAAGTTAAGTTGAAGTTAAGTTGATTAAAAGGTTGCTAATTTTAGCAACCTTTTTTTATGGAATTATTTATATATGAAACTTCGTAAATACGCTTCAAATTGCTATTTTTGTGCTTCTTAAAACCAGAAAAAATTATGTTTAATAATTTAAGCGAAAAGTTAGATAAAGCGTTACACGTACTAAAAGGGCATGGTAGCATTACAGAAGTAAACGTTGCCGAAACCCTAAAAGAAGTACGTAGAGCACTTTTAGATGCCGATGTTAACTTTAAAATTGCTAAAGAATTTACTAATAGAGTAAAAGAAAAAGCACTTGGTCAAAACGTATTAACCACGTTACAACCAGGACAATTGATGGTTAAAATCGTAAAAGACGAATTAACTCAATTAATGGGAGGTGATGCAGAAGGACTTAATTTGTCTGGTGCACCAACGGTTATTTTAATGTCTGGTTTACAAGGATCTGGTAAAACAACCTTTTCAGGTAAGTTAGCCAACTTCTTAAAAAACAAAAAAACGAAAAAACCTTTATTAGTCGCTTGTGATGTTTATCGTCCTGCTGCAGTAGATCAATTACATGTTGTAGGGGATCAAATTAAAGTTGATGTTTATAGTGATAAAGGAAATACTGATCCAGTGGCTATTGCAAAAGCGGGTATTGCACATGCAAAGCAAAATGGACATAATGTTGTTATAATTGATACAGCCGGTCGTTTAGCTGTTGATGAAGCGATGATGAAAGAAATTTCTAACATCCATGAAGCAATTAAACCACAAGAAACATTATTTGTAGTAGACTCAATGACAGGTCAAGATGCTGTAAATACAGCTAAAGCCTTTAATGATGTTCTTAATTTTGATGGTGTAATCTTAACTAAATTAGATGGAGATACACGTGGTGGAGCAGCAATATCTATTAAATCTGTAGTAAATAAACCAATTAAATTTATTGGTACTGGAGAAAAAATGGAAGCTATTGATATATTCTATCCATCTCGTATGGCAGATCGTATCTTAGGGATGGGAGATGTTGTGTCTTTAGTAGAACGTGCACAAGAGCAGTTTGATGAAGAGGAGGCTAGAAAACTTCAAAAGAAAATTGCTAAAAACCAGTTTGGTTTCGATGATTTCTTAAAACAAATTCAGCAAATCAAAAAAATGGGGAACATGAAAGACCTTATTGGAATGATTCCTGGTGCTGGAAAAATGATGAAAGATGTAGATATAGATGATGATGCTTTTAAAGGTATCGAAGCTATTATCCACTCTATGACAGTAAAAGAGCGCACTAATCCTGCGATTATAGATGCCAGTCGTAAAAAACGAATTGGTAAAGGATCTGGAACGTCTGTACAAGAAGTTAACCAGTTACTAAAACAGTTTAATCAGATGAGCAAGATGATGAAAATGATGCAAGGTGGTAAAGGAAAAGCCATGATGCAAGCCATGAAAAATATGAAATAAATAATTAGTAAAAACAGTCCTTAATAGGCTGTTTTTTGCTTTGTACATTGTTTTTATAATACTTATTAATTTGTAGACTGCCAACTGAGGACAGCAAACTTAATACAATCACAAAAAATGACAATTCTAGACGGAAAAAAGGTTAGTAACGATATCAAAAACGAAATAAAAGCGGAAGTCGATAAGATGAAAGCTAATGGTGAGAAAGTGCCTCATTTAGCAGCAGTTATTGTTGGTAATGATGGTGCAAGCTTAACATATGTTGGTAGTAAAGTAAGAGCTTGCGAGCGTGTTGGTTTTGAATCGACAATGGTTAGGTTATCTAACACTACTAGTGAAGTTGAGTTGTTAGATAAAATTGAGGAGCTTAATAATAATGATGCTATTGATGGTTTTATCATTCAATTGCCTTTACCTGATCAAATCGATACACAAAAGGTTTTAATGGCTGTAAACCCTGATAAGGATGTGGATGGTTTTCATCCAATGAATTTTGGGAAAATGGCATTAGATATGTCTACTTTTATTCCTGCAACACCTTTCGGGATTTTAGAATTGTTAGACAGATACAACGTAGACACTAAAGGAAAACATACGGTAGTTATTGGGCGTTCGCATATTGTGGGACGACCAATGAGTATTTTAATGGGGCGTAAAGGGTTTCCTGGAAACAGTACAGTAACACTTACACACAGTCACACTAAAAATATCACACAAATTACAAGTCAGGCAGATATTATTATCTCAGCATTAGGAGTGCCTAATTTCTTAAAAGCAGAAATGGTAAAAGATGATGTTGTTATTATTGATGTTGGTATTACGCGTGTTCCAGATGAAACTAAAGAGCGTGGTTACCGTATTACTGGTGATGTAGATTTTGAAAACGTAAGTAAAAAGGCGAGTCATATAACACCTGTTCCTGGTGGAGTAGGACCAATGACTATTGCTATGTTATTAAAAAATACATTGTTGGCTAGAGAACGTCACATACAAAGATCATAGATTTATAAAAATAAAGACTTATTTTACAACCTGAAATTAATCATTTCAGGTTTTTTTATGCCATTATTATCTCACGTACAATTTGGAAGCTTAGAACATCTATTGCCTATTGGTTTAGCAATATTACTATGCTTTGCTCTTGTTTTTGTTATGAAGAATAAATCAGAGCTACTAAAAAATCAAGTATTTAAAATGCTAGGATTTTTTGTATCTGCCTTTATCGCTGTGTTTCATTTATATAAAATTAGTCAAGGTAATTATAGTCTGCAAACGGATTTACCTCTGTTTCTATGTAGCTTTATGGCGTTGTTTATTTTTATTTTCACTTCTAGTAAATCATTTAGAGTATTTGAAATTTTACTCTTTTGGATAATTTTAGGAACTTCTCAAGGTGTGATTACTCCAGATATAGAAATAGGCTTTCCCACATTTGATTATTTTAGATATTGGGTGGTTCATTTAGGGATGCTAATTATAATCGTATATGCTATTGCTATTTTTAAAATGAAACCTACATTAAAAAGTGTAGCAAAGTCTTTTGTAGTGTTGCAGGTTTATTTTGTAGCGCTTATGTTAATTAATACAATCCTGAATGCTAATTATGGGTATTTAAATTATAAGCCCAAAGCAGGTTCTGTTTTAGATTATTTTGGAGACTGGCCCACTTATGTTATTATTGGTCAGTTAATATTAATTCCTGCGTTTTTAATAATTTACTTTCCGTTTTTTCTTTTTAAAAGAAGGATTAAAAATTTATGAATATAGGGGTTGTAGAAGACCTATTCTAAAATAAAAACCGCATCACTAATTAGTGATGCGGTTTTTTTATTTTAAATTAGTTAGACGTTATTTGGCAAATATTTGAGACATATCCTTAAACGTTTTAAACTCTAAAGCGTTACCAGAAGGATCTTTAAAAAACATTGTTTTTTGTTCGCCAACCAAACCTTCAAATCTAACATAGGGTTCGATAATAAATGTAATGTTCTTAGATTTTAGATCATCTTCTAGTGCGTTAAAAACAGCCCAATCTAAAACCACTCCAAAATGCGGTACAGGGACGTGTTTTCCATCGACTTCATTGCCTACAGCTTCTGTTGTCGTTTTTTCTTTAAAGTGAATGACTAATTGGTGTCCAAAAAAATTAAAGTCAACCCATTGGTCACTACTACGTCCTTCTTCACAATTTAAAATGTCACGATAAAACAGGCGGCAGGTTTCTAAATTATGTACTGGAATTGCTAAATGAAAAGGAGATACACTGCTCATGGTTTAATCCTCTTTACGACGGTTTCTAATTGGACGTTCTCTATTCTCTCTAGTAGGTTGTTCTTGCTTTAAATCTTCTCTAGACGGTTCTGATTTATACTCCGTAGTATCTCGAGTTTGTCTTTCTTTACTCGCTTTACTTATTCTAGTCGTGTTTTCTTTAGCTGTTTTAGCTTCATGTATTTTAGTCGAGTCTTCTAAAAGCAGATGTAACGTTTTTAATTCTTTTTCTGTAAACTCACGGTATTCTCCAACAGGAACATCTAATTTGACATTCATAATTCTAACACGTCTAAGTGATGTTACTTCATACGTTAAGTACTCACACATACGTCTAATTTGTCTATTTAAACCTTGTGTTAAAATAATTCTGAACGTATGAGAATCTATTTTTTTAACAGAACATTTTTTAGTGGTACGGTCTAAATCTTCAAGATATATTCCACTAGCCATTCTATTAATAAAGGTTTGCGATATAGGCTTGTCAACGGTTACCAGATATTCTTTATCGTGATTATTACTAGCACGTAAAATTTTGTTTACAATATCTCCATCATCTGTCATAAAGATCAAACCATCACTTAATTTATCTAAACGTCCTATTGGAAAAATACGTTTAGGGTAGTTAATGTAATCTATGATATTATCTTTTTCTACATTAGTGTCTGTTGTACAAACAATACCTACTGGTTTGTTAAAGGCTAAGTAGATTGGTTTTTCTGTATTGGTTTTAATAATCTCGCCATCTACAGCAACCACATCACTCGGCGTTACTTTTGTACCCATTTCTGGCACAATACCATTAATAGTGACACGTCCAGCATCAATTAATTTGTCCCCTTCACGACGCGAGCAAAAACCAGCTTCGCTGAGGTATTTATTAAGTCTTGTTAATTTTTCTTCCAAAATGTGTTACGCTTTTATAAAGTTAATAATAGCTTTGTTTACACTATCGTCGCGTAATCCGTGACCAAAACCTTCTGTGGTAATTAATGTTGAATTTTTAAAGCTTGATGAAATTAGTTCTGCTTCATCATATTGAATAATCTTATCATCTTTATCATGAATAATAAGACCTTGTAAATGTATTTCTTTCGAAAATTTAGCGGCTGAAAAATGAGATGGTTTATAATTAAAACGTTCTAAAACCAAATCATTTAATCCATTTTCAATACGCTTATTAAAACCTAGCATATTGACATAGTTTTTAAACACGTTTGTAAACTCTGAAGGAGCACCAAGCAATATCATTTTTTGTAAACCTTCGTTTTGATATTTGTGCTGAAAAAATACAGACGCCATACCGCCAACGGAATGCCCAATAATGACATCGGGTTTATAGTGGTTAGCCACTACATTTATAAACTCTGAATATAATATAGCATTAAACTGTGTTCCGCTTGATTTACCATGTGCCGGCCCGTCTAAAGTCACAATATTGTAATCTAATTGTTGTAACATCTCTATGAGTTGCTTCCATCTAAAAGTGTTACTTTCCCAACCATGTGCTAGCATAATGGTTGTTTTGGATCCTGACCAGTTATAGGTTTGTATGTCGTGGTTATCGTGCGTTATTGTTAGTTGCTTAGCTGTATCTAAAAAAGGATGGTGCTTTTCTTTAAAACGACCTTGTCTTGGTGTTGCAAAGATATCTAATGCTTTTGCACTTGCGTATTTTGGCGCAACATAGCTTACGGCATTTAAACCGTTACCAATTATTTTTGGAAGTACTTTAGCTATTGTTTTTTTCATTTTTAATCTTCTCTGTTTACTAAATCTATTGAAAAAGCAGGTGTACAAATAGCAATGTATTCGCAAGCTATTGTAAATGGATTAGAGTATTGAACGCGGGTATTTTTTTCTATCTTAATAGATTGACCTGCTTCCAATATTATTTCTTCACCCTCAATAATAAATTGTTTTTTTCCTTTGATTATATACGTGTATTCGTCAAATTCTGGTGTTTGAAACGGTTCGCTCCAACCAGCAGGGGCAACCATATGTGCAATGCTAAGCTCTTTATTTCCATCTGTAGCTAAACCAACATGTTCTTCTATTAATTTACCATCCGTTGTTGGAACAACAAAAGGGCTATTTTGTATGGTGTATTTTTTTTTGTTTTCCATTTTTTGTTTTAAATATTAGTATAATGTATAATCACACCTATAAATGTTACACTGTAAGAAAATAATAGTCCCATTATTAAAAATAATAGTCTAAATTTATTAAACCCTAGTTTATTATTTAAATAATAAAAATCTACGATTTCTAAAAGCATTCCTGTTGAAAAAAAAATATTTCCCACAATAGCATAAATAATAAGACCTATAGCTTCTCCTAATTTAAAATAACCAGCAAAAAGGATTAAGCCTAAAACACCAAATAATCCATTTCCTAAATTAAATAGCCATCGTTTGCTTTCCCACCATCTTATGATGTCGTTGGGTATATCTTTTTTATTCATTTAAACAGTAATACTAAACTTACCAACCCAACATAAAAGACTTGATCTTTGCAGTGTCAGGGATATTTGCAGACTCTATTGTTTTTTTTATATCAAATCTAAATTCTGCCGGCAATTCTTTTTTATCAATTAAGAAAAAGGCATCGCTTTCTTTTACAAAAATAGAGGCGCTTTTAAATGAGTTTTGAATTTTAGTAATGGTATATTTTGCTTTAATATCACCAAATGTACTAGCGCTAGTAATTCCTTTATCAGTTTTATATCTTACATCCTTTATTATAATATTAGATATGGTTGTTGTACTGTCTAAAGCTCGTTTAGGTGTTAAGCTTAATAAGTGTTTGCCTCCTTTTTCGAAAATATCAATAGTATTTAAAGTGCCAGAAAACGCATCTCCCGCAATTGGACTTATTATTGAGTCGTTTGCATAAATAGTTTTTAACTCTTTGACCTGTGTAGAGTCTGTTAATAAACCGATGTTTTGATTTTGTACCAAAAAGGTATCTGTTCCTTTGTTACAAGATGTAAATACTAATGCGATAATACTAAGTGCTACTATTGTTTTTTTCATTGTTATTTTTTGTTTTTTTATTTCCGCTTAAGCGAAATTCTTTTATGATACTAGAGTACTAGTTTATTACTTCAGAACACGTTTTAAAATCCCAAAAACACTTCTTATAAAAGTAGCACTGGTTAAGACTTTAATTAATGGGTTTTGAGCAGTACTTTGTCTTCTAGTTGTGGTTGTTTTAGTTTTCTTTTCGGCTTTCTCTTTTTCGGCTTTAGCGTCTTCTTCAATTTGCAAAGCTTCAGCCTTTTCTATTTTTTTGTTTAGTAGCTCATACGCACTTTCGCGATCAATGGTGTCGTTGTATTTTAAAACGAGTTTAGAGTCGTCAAGTAAAGCTTGTAGCTCAGTATTATTTAAAACATCCATTCTACTCATTGGGGCACGCATCATAGTTGATGCAAGTGGTGTCGGTCTTCCTTTTTCGTCTAAAGCAGAGACTAAGGCTTCTCCTGTACCTAATGATGTTAGGATTTCTGCAGTATCATAATATGCTGTGTCAGGGTAATTTTGGGCAGTCAACTTGATTGCTTTTCTGTCTTTTGCTGTAAAGGCACGTAAAGCATGTTGGATTTTTAAACCTAACTGACTTAATACACCTTCTGGAACATCGGTTGGGTTTTGTGTGACAAAGTATAACCCAACACCTTTACTACGGATTAGTTTGACAATGCTTTCTATTTGGTTTAATAATGCTTTAGAGGCTTCGTTAAAGATTAAATGTGCTTCATCAATAAACATAATTAATTCGGGTTTACCAGAGTCTCCTTGTTCTGGTAAAGTCTCATATAATTCTGCTAATAAGCTTAGCATAAATGTAGAGAATAATTTTGGTCTGTCTTGGATGTCTGTTAATCTAATAATATTAATATACCCACGACCATCTCTTGTGGTTCTTAATAAATCCTCGACTTCAAAACTTTTTTCGCCAAAAAATAAATCGCCACCTTGTTGTTCTATTTCGATAACCTTTCTAAGGATTGCTCCAGTAGAGGCTGAGGAGATACGTCCGTATTCGTCTTGAAACTCTTCTTTACCTTCGTTAGTGCAGTATTGTAATATTTTTTTGAAATCTTTTAAATCTAATAATGGCAGTTTATTGTCGTCACAATATTTAAAAATAACAGAGACTACTCCAGATTGTGTATCTGTAAGGTCTAAAATCCGAGATAACAATACAGGTCCAAATTCACTTACTGTAGCACGCAGTCTAACCCCGTCTTGTTCGGATAGACTCAAAATCTCGACAGGAAAGCCTTTAGCTTCAAAAGGTAACCCTATTTTAGCATGACGTTCGTCAATTTTTTCATGACCAGGACTTGGTTGTGCAATACCGCTTAAATCCCCTTTAATATCCATAAGTAAGACCGGAATTCCTTTATCACTTAGGTTTTCTGCTAAAACTTGAAGTGTTTTTGTTTTTCCTGTTCCCGTAGCACCTGCAATTAAACCATGTCTATTCATGGTTTTTAAAGGAACATTTACAAAAGCATCCTTAACGGTTTTACCATCTAACATAGCAGATCCCAAAGTAATATAGTCGCCTTTACAAGTGTTTCCCTCTGTGATGTGTTTGAAAAATTCGTCTTGTCTACTCATTCTTAAAAATATTTGATGTAAAAATACTAATCTTAGCGTAAATCATTGAAAACTTTCAACTTTAAATGCTTAAATCTTCCAATAGATAAGATTATATTTGCAGTCCATGAAACAAGAGATACAAGATTTAGTTAACAAAGGATTGATGCTGCCTTTAATGGAAGAGTTTTATACTATCCAAGGTGAAGGATTTCATAAAGGAACTGCTGCTTATTTTATAAGAATTGGTGGTTGCGATGTGGGATGTCATTGGTGTGATGTTAAAGAAAGTTGGAATGCTAATTTGCATCCGCCAACGAGTACAGATGTTATAGTTGCTAATGCTAAAAAGTATAGTGATACTGTAGTCGTAACAGGAGGAGAACCATTAACTTGGGATATGACAGCATTAACGGATAAGCTTAAAGCTGAAGGGTGTAAAATTCATATTGAAACGTCAGGTGCTTACCAGTTAACCGGGCAATGGGATTGGATTTGTTTATCTCCTAAAAAAATGAAACTTCCGACTCAGGGAGTTTATGATAAAGCACACGAGCTAAAATGTATTATTTACAATAAGGACGATTTTAAGTTTGCTGAAGAGCAAGCTGCTAAAGTTAACGGCGATTGTATTTTATATTTACAACCAGAATGGAGCAAGCGTGACACTATGATCCCTATGATTGTAGATTACGTTATGGCTAATCCAAAATGGAAAGTGTCATTACAGACGCATAAGTATTTAAATATACCTTAGTCCTTTTTAATCTTGAAAAAACCTTTAGATGTTCTGTTAGGTGTTTTGATTGGTTGAGGTAGTCTATGTATTGGATTGTTATTTGCAATGCCATTAAATAGTGTGGTCCCTTTTTTTATTTCTGTTTTTTTTGATATTATATTGATTCTATTTCTTTTTAAAAGAAATAGAAAGCAATTGGTTCTTGGTGTTTTTATGAGTTTAGCCTTATGTATACTATTAGCAGTTGTTATTTATGAGGGTTTAAGTGAAATGCATTAATTTTTAATGAATTTTAAAGATTGTCTTCCACTGTTATTGTGAAAATCTAAAAAGTAAATCCCAGACGCTAACTCTTTAACATCAAAAGCGTATTGTTTCTGGATTTCTGATGCTTTTATTTGTTCTCTAGAGAGTTGTTTTATAAAACGACCTGATGCATCATATAATTCAATTAACAGATTATCATCATTTTTAAAAGCTATCGAAAATTTTAAATCAGCATTAACAGGATTTTTTAGTAACGTAACTTGTAAGGGTGATTTTTCTGTTTCTGAAATAGTGTTAGTGCCTAACGTTTGGTCTGAATACTTATATATAGTTTTTCCAGAAGCATAAGCTAGATTTGGAGATACAACAAAAATTCGATTAAGGTTAGAGCCAATGTTTAAATTAGTCCAGGTTACTCCGCCATCTGTAGTTTCGTGGAGTCCAGTTGTGTGTCCACCAATCCAACCATGAGTTTCGGATACAAAACCAACTGCTTGAAGATTTGTTTCAGGGCCATCTGTTGTAAACCAAGTGTTTCCGGCATCTGTGGATTTTATAAATTGACCTAACGTTTCTGCGGTAGATTCTACAGCTCCAAAAATAATATTAGGATTACTATCTAAAACCTGTATTTTCCAAACATAATCACCAACAATAGTAGAGTTGTATATTTCGGTCCAAGTCGTTCCTCCATCTTCTGTTTTTAATAAAGTACCACCATTACTACTTCTTCCTGCTGCGTAACCAAGGTTTTCTGTTACAAAGTAGATTTCTACCAAAGCCTCTGCATAAGCAGACATGTCAATATATTGCCAAGACAAACCGCTATCCGTAGATTTGATAATAAAAGCGGGATTAAAATAAGCGCCACAACCAAAAACGGTAGAAGGGCCAACGGTATTTAAGCCACAAAGAGCAACAGGGTTTGGTGCAATATTCGTCACAGTGGTCCAGGTTACTCCGCCATCGATAGTTTTGTAGAAAAGGCCATTTAAAGTACCTAAAAAACCAATGTTTAGATCTAGAAATTCAATATTCCTAAAATAGTGGTTACTGCCTAAGTCTGTTTGGTTTAATTGTTCCGACCAAGTAAGGCCGCCATCTGTTGTTTTATATACAGAGGCGTAATATCCATTAGCAGCCCAACCAGTATTGGCATCTAGAAAAAAGACATCGTCAAAACGTTGATTATTAATGTTGGGTTGTATATCTGCTAGGGTTTTCCAAGTAGATTGTGCACTTAGGTTAATACAAAACAAAGCAATACATAGGTGTAATATTTTCATTGGAAATGGTTTTACTTTCAAATTGTAAAGCTAAGATTCCTTTTTTTAATCGGAAAAGTAATTATATTTTGCAATTAAGTGTGATTTAGTTATAGTTTGTAAGCATTAATAGGTTTGGTGTTTTAATATTGAAACATAATAAGCATATTTGCTACATCAATTAGAATTAAAGAATTTAAATATATAAGATTATGTGTGGAATTGTATGTGCTTTTGACCTTAAACAGAAAACTGAAGATTTAAGACCTCTGGTTTTAGAAATGTCCAAAACTATCCGTCATCGTGGACCAGATTGGTCAGGTATTTATAGTGATGATAAAGCTATTTTAGCACACGAGCGTTTGGCTATTGTAGATCCAGCATCTGGTAAACAACCATTGTTTAGCCCTGATGGGAAATTGGTTTTAGCGGCTAATGGCGAAATATATAACCACAGAGCATTACGTAAGCAATTTGATGGTAAATACGAGTTTCAGACAGAAAGTGACTGCGAAGTTATTTTAGCACTTTATAAAGAAAAAGGTGTTGATTTTGTAGACGAATTGAATGGTATTTTTGGATTTGCAATCTATGATGTCGAAAAAGATGAGTACTTTATTGCTCGTGACCACATGGGGATTATTCCATTATATATTGGTTGGGATCAAAACGGTACTTTTTATGTGGCTTCCGAATTAAAAGCTTTAGAAGGTGTTTGTACTAAAATTGAATTATTTCCTCCAGGACATTATATGTCTAGTAAGGATGGTGAATTTGTAAAATGGTATAACAGAGATTGGAGTGAATATGATGCTGTAAAAGAAAATGAAACAAGTATTGCTGAAATAAAAGAAGCTTTAGAAGCAGCAGTGCATAGACAATTAATGAGTGATGTACCTTATGGTGTTTTATTGTCAGGAGGTTTGGATTCTTCAGTGGTATCAGCCATTGCAAAAAAATATGCTCAAAAACGTATCGAGAGTGATGATACTTCAGAAGCTTGGTATCCGCAAACTCACTCTTTTGCAGTAGGACTGGAAGGGTCTCCAGATTTAGCTGCCGCACAAAAAGTAGCAGATCATATTGGGACAGTACACCATGAGATAAAATTTACTATTCAAGAAGGTCTGGATGCTATCAAAGATGTGATTTATAATATCGAAACGTATGATATAACAACAATACGATCATCGACACCAATGTATTTAATGGCGAGAGTGATTAAGTCTATGGGAATTAAAATGGTGCTGTCAGGAGAGGGAGCGGATGAGATTTTTGGAGGGTATTTATATTTTCATAAAGCACCCGACGCAAAAGAGTTTCATGAAGAAACTGTGCGTAAATTAGATAAACTTCATATGTACGATTGTTTAAGAGCTAACAAAAGTTTAGCGGCTTGGGGGATTGAAGGACGTGTACCTTTCTTAGATAAAGAATTTATGGATGTTGCAATGCGTATCAACCCACAAGATAAAATGATTAATGGAGAGCGTATGGAAAAATGGGTTGTTCGTAAGGCGTTTGAAGATATGTTACCAGAAAGCGTAGCATGGAGACAAAAAGAACAATTTAGTGATGGTGTTGGATATACTTGGATTGATACGCTAAAAGAGGTTGTTGAAGAGGCAGTGACTGATGAGCAGATGGCTAATGCTAAATTTAGATTTCCAATACAAACCCCACAAAATAAAGAAGAGTTTTATTACCGCTCGATTTTTGAAGGACACTTCCCAAGTGATGCGGCAGCTTTAAGCGTACCGCAAGAAGCAAGTGTTGCTTGTAGTACTGCAACAGCATTAGAGTGGGATGAAGCTTTTAAAAATATGAACGAGCCTTCTGGGCGTGCAATCGCGAACGTGCACGATAAAGCCTATTAGAATTAGAAATTAAATAGTAAAAAAAATGCCCAATATTTATTGGGCATTTTTTTTAGTCTAAAATAAGTTGCGTTGGTTTTGGGTCAGGTGTAAGATGTTGAATCCTATCGATAACCCTAAATAGTTTTGTTTTGTCTAATGGTTTGGAAAGGCAATCAATAAAGCCTGCTTCATAAACTTCGCTGTTAATTTCTGCAGAAGAATAGGCTGTATGAGCGATTATAGGTAAATATGGTTTAAATCCTTTGATTATTTTTCTAGCTTCAAAACCACCCATTTTAGGCATTTTTAAATCCATTATAACTAGTTGTATTGCGTCATTCTCTCTACAGATCGTAACCGCTTCTTCTCCGTTTTTTGCTCTAATGACCGTATAGTTTCTCATGCTCATAACACGGTTAATTAGCATGAAGTTAATATTGTTGTCTTCGGCAATTAAAATGTTTAAAGGCTTAATTTTGTCAACAGTATTTAATTCAACTTCTTTTTTAGGTGTAATAGGTAAGCCGTTAAGTTTTAAAGGTACTGTAAAGTAAAAGGTGGTACCTGTGTTTTCTTCAGATTTTAACCATATATCTCCACCTAGCATATCAATGTAGGCTTTTGAAATAGCAAGTCCCAAGCCAAGACCACTTAAATTGATGGTTTTGTCATTTTGAATACGGTTAAACCTATTGAAAATATTTTTAGAATCTTCTTTAGTCATTCCAATACCTGTATCTTTAATATAAAATTCAAGCATATTACTATCTGGATTGATATTGTATCCAAAATTAACGGCTCCTTTTTCTGTGTATTTTACAGCATTATTAACAAGGTTTACAACTATTTGCTTAAATTTTGTTTCGTCACTTATTAATTGATAAACAACAGGGTGTTTGGGTTGATCTAAAAATAATTTTAAGGATTTGTCTTTAGGAATGCTAATTTCAATAGTTTGTTTAACCTCATTTAAAACCTCTTCTAAATTAAAAGCACTATAATTTGGTTTTATTTGATTGGTATCGATTTTAGACATTTCAATTAAATCATCAATAATCAATACTAGGTTCTCTCCACTACGTGTAATAACAGTTATGTATTCTTTTTTTTCAGCTTCAGATAATTCTTGCGTACTTAAAATGTCAGAGAACCCCAGAATTGCATTCATAGGTGTTCTTATTTCATGAGATAGATTGGTTAAAAAAGAAGCTTTTAAAACTTCACTTTCTTCAGCTTTTTCTTTAGCTTTTTGTAATTCTTCTTTTTGTTGATTACTATTTAGAAACAAGTCACCAATACGCGAAAATTCTAATGAAGCCTCTTTTAGTTTCGCGATTGCAGATTCGTCATTTTTTTCTAATATTTGAATGATTAAACTTAAGGGTTCGGCAATCATTTTTCTTAAGAAAAAAATAAAAATGACTAACAATGCTAAAAAGCTAAATGCTAAAACAGCTAAATACGTTTTGTCTTGATTTTTTAAAATAAAATATGAAACAAAACAGATGATTAGAAATAAGAAGCCCGAGGCTGCCATTATGACTATCATTTTCTTGTAAGTCGAAGAAAAATAATTTTTCATAGATTGGGTTAAGTCAATTTAGGTTCACGAAAGTATAAAAATTATTTATAAGGTGTTAATAGCTAGGTCTGTTTTTCTTAAAGTTACTTTGATGTGGACCTAAATATATGCTCTTTTCATATCAATAGTGTTAAAAAAACGTTGTATAATCAAAATTTAAAGGTTGTTAAAAGGTAGGTTCTTAGCGTTTTTTGGTTTTTAAGTGTTTCAGGAAATATAAAAAATAGTTATTTTTTTTGTTTTAAGCTGTTTTTTAGACGATTTAAGAGCTTTTTTATTTTTTTGAACAAATGTTAATAATTTTTAAGTTGAACGCTTAAATTAGCTTGAAAAACTTTATTTATTTTGTATATTTGTTTGTATTCAAAAGGGTGCTTAAAAGGCATCTTTTTTTATGCTATTAATAATAGAAACAGATCATAAACAATATAAATATGAGCGAAAAAAAGGAAGAGTTCAATAAAGATGGCTATTCAGCAGATAGTATCCAGGCTTTAGAAGGTATGGAGCATGTGCGTATGCGTCCTTCCATGTATATTGGGGATGTCGGAGTACGTGGTTTACACCATTTAGTATATGAAGTTGTAGATAACTCGATTGATGAAGCTTTAGCTGGTCATTGTGATAATATTACAGTTACAATTAATGAGGATAACTCGATTACTACAGAAGATGATGGTCGTGGTATTCCTGTAGGGTTACACAAAAAGGAAGGGGTTTCTGCATTAGAAGTTGTAATGACTAAAATTGGTGCTGGTGGAAAGTTTGATAAAGATTCTTATAAAGTTTCTGGTGGACTTCACGGTGTAGGTGTAAGTTGTGTAAATGCATTATCAGATCACCTTCATGCAATTGTTTACAGAGATGGTAAGGTTTACGAGCAGGAATATGCTAAAGGAAAACCGTTATATCCTGTAAAGTCAACAGGAGATACAGATAAAAGAGGAACAACAGTTACTTTTAGACCAGATCCAACAATTTTTACACAAACGTTAGAGTATAATTATGATACTTTAGCAAGTAGAATGCGCGAATTAGCGTATTTAAATAAAGGTATTACAGTTCATTTAGTTGATAAGCGTTTTACAAAAGAAGATGGTTCTTTTGAAGGTGAAACATTTCATTCTGAAGAAGGATTAAAAGAATTTATCAAGTTTTTAGATGCGACAAGAGAGCCTTTAATGAAAGATGTTATTTCTTTTGAAGGTGAAAAAAATGGTGTACCTGTTGAGGTTGCAATGATTTATAATACATCATATGCAGAGAACTTACATTCTTATGTAAACAACATTAACACACACGAAGGAGGGACGCACCTTTCTGGTTTTAGACGAGGTTTAACACATACACTTAAAAAGTATGCGGATGAGTCAGGGATGTTAGACAAATTAAAGTTTGATATTGCAGGAGATGATTTCCGTGAAGGTTTAACAGCTATTATTTCGGTAAAAGTTCAAGAGCCTCAATTTGAGGGACAAACAAAAACTAAATTGGGAAACAGAGAAGTTTCTGCAGCAGTAAGTCAATCTGTTTCAGAGATGTTATCTGATTATTTAGAGGAAAATCCAGACGATGCTAAAATCATAGTGCAAAAGGTAATCCTTGCAGCACAAGCCCGTCACGCCGCACAAAAAGCGCGTGAAATGGTACAGCGTAAAACAGTAATGAGTATTGGTGGTTTGCCAGGGAAATTATCTGATTGCTCTGAGCAAGATCCTGCAAAATGTGAAGTGTACTTAGTCGAGGGAGATTCGGCAGGTGGTACTGCAAAGCAAGGTCGTGATAGAGCGTTCCAAGCGATTTTGCCTTTACGTGGTAAGATTTTAAATGTTGAAAAAGCGATGACACATAAAGTGTTTGAAAACGAAGAGATAAAAAATATCTTTACAGCTTTAGGTGTCACTATCGGAACAGAAGAAGATAGTAAAGCCTTAAACCTTTCTAAATTAAGATACCACAAAATAGTAATCATGTGTGATGCCGATATCGATGGTTCGCATATTGAAACTTTAATTTTGACTTTCTTTTTTAGATATATGAAAGAGTTAATTGAAAACGGACATATCTATATTGCGACACCGCCTTTATACTTAGTTAAAAAAGGAGCTAAAAAACAATATGCTTGGAGTGATGAAGAGCGTGTTGCTATTATGAAAGAGTTTGGTGAGTCTTCAAAAATACAACGTTATAAGGGTCTTGGAGAGATGAATGCAGAACAACTTTGGGATACAACAATGAATCCTGAGTTTAGAACATTACGTCAAATACAGATTGATAATGGTGTAGAAGCAGATCGCGTATTTTCTATGTTAATGGGAGATGAGGTTCCACCTCGTAGAGAGTTTATTGAGAAAAACGCTATTTATGCAAATATTGATGCTTAATTAGTTAAGTTAAATTTATATTGTAAAGGAAACATTTTTTAATGTTTCCTTTTTTTTTACTCTCAATCTATTTTGACCGGTAAAAATGGAAACACTTAATTTTATGTAATGCATTAAAGACTTTGAGAAAAATGAATTTAAAATAGCAGTTTTTAGGATTTAAAAGAGTCTTGATTACTGTTCAATTTTATGGTCTTTTTTTTAGGATTAAAGATCATCTTCTAGATTTATAATTTTCTTAATAAAAAGTAATTTTAAAATGTTAATTTTGTAGAACAGTAAGAAACACAATTAATTTTAAATATTAAATAAGATATGAAAGTAACAGTAGTTGGAGCAGGAGCAGTAGGTGCAAGTTGTGCAGAGTATATTGCAATTAAAAACTTTGCATCAGAAGTCGTTTTATTAGACATTAAAGAAGGTTTTGCAGAAGGTAAAGCAATGGATTTAATGCAAACAGCCTCTTTAAATGGTTTTGATACTAAAATAACAGGTGTAACTAACGATTATTCTAAAACAGCAGGATCTGATGTTTGTGTAATTACTTCAGGTATTCCACGTAAACCAGGAATGACTCGTGAAGAGTTAATTGGTATTAATGCAGGTATTGTAAAAACAGTATCGTCTAACTTAATTAAAAACTCGCCTGATACCATTATCATAGTAGTTAGTAATCCAATGGATACTATGACTTATTTAGTACACAAAACTACAGGTTTACCAAAAGAGAGAATTATAGGTATGGGTGGAGCTTTAGACTCTGCACGTTTCAAATACAGATTAGCAGAGGCTTTAGGAGCTCCTATTAGTGATGTTGACGGAATGGTAATTGGAGGTCACTCTGATAAAGGTATGGTGCCATTAATAAATAAAGCGGTAAGAAATAGTGTTTTAGTTTCAGAGTTTTTATCTGAAGACCGTATGGAACAAGTTGTGCAAGATACTAAAGTAGGTGGTGCAACACTTACAGGTTTATTAGGTACTTCTGCTTGGTATGCTCCAGGTGCAGCTGTATCAGGAATGGTACAAGCTATTGCATGTGATACCAAAAAGATTTTCCCTTGTTCAGCTTTATTAGAAGGCGAATTTGGTTTAAGTGATTTATCTATTGGAGTTCCTTGTGTATTAGGGGCAAACGGAATCGAGAAAATAGTAGAAATTAGTTTAACTGATGCTGAAAAAGCAAAATTAGTTGAATCTGCTGAAGGTGTTAAGAAAACTAATGGATTATTAGAATTATAATAAATACATTAAAGTATAGTTTAAAGACTGTCTGAAAAGATAGTCTTTTTTTATACAATCCATTTTGGTGCTTATTTTTTTTCTGCATTTTAACTTGAAATA
This sequence comes from Psychroserpens sp. NJDZ02, assembly GCF_004843725.1. Classification (NCBI taxonomy): domain Bacteria; kingdom Pseudomonadati; phylum Bacteroidota; class Flavobacteriia; order Flavobacteriales; family Flavobacteriaceae; genus Psychroserpens; species Psychroserpens sp. NJDZ02. The sequence goes on from NZ_CP039451.1 coordinate 2,574,996, forward strand.
ATAAGATACTTTTATGTTTGAAGAAAAATTAAAGCTGTTTTTTTTATATAATAAATAGATAGTAATATCTTAGCTTTCTATTTAGTTTGTAAAATTGTTATGGCATTGTATTTGTCAATAATTAATTTGCACAACGAAACAAAAAAACAATTAATCGAAACAAATTTTACAAAATGAAAAAATTAGTATTTTTATTAGTAGCAGCTTATAGTTTATCTATGGTTGCGCAAGATCAATTAACAGAAGGGGTTATAATTACCAAAACAACAATGTCTAGTGATAACGAACAAGCGCAAGCTAGTTTTGATATGATGGGAGATGTGCTAACAACAACTTACTTTAAAGATAAAAACTCAAGAGGAGAGTTAAATAATCCAATGTCTGGTAAGGTTATTACAATTAATAATGATAAAGAAAATAAAATGTTAGTGTTAATGGATAACCCAATGTTGGGAAAAAAATATGTGTTAACAGATACGACTGAAGCTAAAGAATTAGCTAAAGACGTTGTTGTTACAGAAGGAGAAGAAGTTAAAACAGTTTTGGGGTACGAGTGTAAACAATATATCGTTAAAATGTCGCAAAACGGATCTGATGTAGAAATGGTTATGTTTACTACAGAGGCTATTCCTGTGGCATCACAACAAACGTCTGGTTTAGGAGATAAATTAAAAGGTTTTCCATTACATATGACAATGAAAGTAAACCAAATGGGGATGGATATGGTTATCGTGTCTGAAGTAACTGAAATTAAAAAAGAAACGGTTTCTGAAGATAAGTTTGAGGTTGCTGTTCCGGAAGGATATGACAAAATGGAAGGACAATAGTCTTTTTACAATGTTTGAAAAAAAAAGAGTAGCGTAATAGCTGCTCTTTTTTTTTGTTTTAAACCCTATTTATTTGCTTAAAGATTATAGTAGTACCATCATATTTTTTATATTTGACGCATGAGGTCAAAATGGTACTTTGGTGCATTACTTATTGCGCTTACATTTTTTGTTGCTAGTCAACAACAAATCACTGTACCTAACCAAGAAATTGTATTTCAGTTTTCAGATAACCAAACAGCTGTTTCTCAAACCGAAGCGACTATTGCTGTAATTAAAAGTCAACTTAAAAGTATTGGTGTCAAAAACACACAGGTGCTTCAGTACAACGGGACCTTAACTATTTCATATTATAGTGATACTTCTATTGAAAACGTAAAAGCGGTTTTATTAAAAGAAAAACTAGTTAAACTAGTTGGTCAAGATATTCAATCAGATAATCCTTTAAACGATGACTATCAAATTGATGTTTTTGAAATCAAAACAACAACCGAATCTGGAATTGGTTTTGATGGTAAGTATATAGTAGAAGTAAAGCAAGAATATACTAGAGCCTCTCAGGTTACGGTATCTTTTTTAGCTATAGCTGAAAACATATTACAATTAAATCAAACGATAATTGTTGCTAAAAAGGTAAATACTAATATTTCAATTAGTATTGATAAAGGCGCATTTAATATCCCGGAAGGTAGAGCAGGACCTGTTGCTTAACGATTTTATTCCAAAATCGGTCACCTTAAAAGCTTTAAAATAACGTCTATTTTAGCTTTAAACAATTCATTTTAAACCATTAAAAATATTGTCAAATCTTCACGCATGCTATATATTTGCGCGATCAAAAAATTTGACATTAAATAAACAAAACCATGCAAAATAAAGGATTAGTAAAACTATTCGCTGTATTGTTTGGGTTGGTAAGTATTTACCAACTGTCTTTCACATTTAAAAATAATGCGATTGAAAACAATGCAACAGAATTAGCTGAAAGTAAAATTGAAGCAGGAGCAACAGACCGCTCTGCAAAAGTAAATGACTATGCTGCTAAGTATTTAGACACATTAGCAACATCAAAAGAAAGTGTTTTTCTTGGAAATACTTACGGAGATGTTAAGCAAAACTCAATGAAGTTAGGTCTTGACCTTAAAGGAGGTTTAGAAGCAATACTTCAGATCTCTGTTAGAGATTTATTAACAGGATTATCAAACGACAGTAAGGATCCTACATTTAAAAAAGCATTAGATGATGCAGACGAGATTCAGAAAGATAGTCAAAACACTTATCTAGAAGATTTCTTTGTAGCATTTGACGCTATAAAAGGAGATAAAAAATTAGCATCTCCAGATATTTTCGCAAACAGAGCATTAGTCGGAGAGATTGATCTTAACATGTCAGATAGTGACGCACAAGCAGTTTTAGAAACAAAGGTTGACGAGTCAATCGTTTCTGCTTTTGAAGTATTACGTAAGCGTATTGATGAGTTTGGTGTAACATCTCCAAACATCCAACGTTTAGGTAACACTGGACGTGTATTATTAGAATTACCAGGTGTTAAAGATGTAGCGCGTGCTACAGATCTTATTATTCAAACAGCACAATTAGAGTTTTGGGAAGGTTTAAAAGCAGATCAATTTAATCAGTTTTTAATTCAAGCAAATGACTTACTTAAAACTAAATTAGAGGCTAAAACAACTTCAGAAGATACTACTGAAGCTAAAGAATTAACTGAAGAAGAAAAAGCAATTGCAGCACTTACAGGTGAAGAAAACGAAACTGTAAACGAGGTTAACCCATTAATTGATTTAATGGCTGGACCAGGATTTGGAGCAACACTAGCACAATTTAATATAGCAGATAAAGAAAAAGTAGAAAGCTACTTAGCAATGCCAGAAGTAAAGGCATTATTACCATCAGAATTAAAATATACTAAATTTGTTTTTGGTAAACCAACAGAAAATAGTGAGTTAGTAGATCTTTTTGTTTTAAAAGGAAACAGAGACAATGAGCCACCATTAAATGGAGCAGTTGTAACAGATGCACGTCAGTCTTATGACCAAGCCAACAGAGTAGTGGTTAGTATGCAAATGAATAGTAAAGGTGCTAAGATTTGGGAGCAAATGACAGGTGAGGCTTTTAAAACGCAAGGTCAAATTGCTGTTGTTTTAGATAACATAGTATACTCTGCACCATCATCATCTACAGGACCAATTGCAGGAGGAAGTACTGAAATTTCTGGAAGCTTTAGCTTAAGTGAAGCAACAGATTTAGCTAACGTATTACGTGCAGGTAAATTACCAGCTCGTGCAGAGATTATTCAAAGTAGTGTAGTTGGACCATCTTTAGGTCAGGAAGCTATTGATAGTGGTACAATGTCTTTTGGTATTGCATTAGCATTAGTTTTAATCTGGATGGCGTTTTACTATGGTAAAGGAGGTTTATTTGCTGACATCGCTATGTTATTCAACATCTTATTAATATTTGGGGTGTTATCAGGTATTGGAGCAGTATTAACACTTCCTGGAATTGCAGGTATCGTATTAACTATTGGTATGTCTGTAGATGCAAACGTACTTATTTTTGAACGTATTAGGGAAGAGTTGTCCAAAGGTAAAGACCAAAAAGCAGCCATTCAAGACGGGTTTAGTAATGCATTGTCTTCAATTTTAGATGCCAACATTACAACAGGTTTAACAGCTTTAATCTTATTTATTTTTGGTACAGGTCCAATTAAAGGATTTGCAACTACGTTATTAATAGGTATTGGTACATCATTATTTACTGCGATTTTTATTACTAGATTATTAGTAGATTGGTATGCAAATAGAGGAGGTAAATTAGAATTCTCAACAGGATTAACTAAAAACTTATTTAGAAACATTAATATCGAATTCCTTAAAAAACGTAAAGTTGCTTATATTATTTCTGCAGTAGCAATAGTAGTAAGTTTAGGGTCTTTATTTACTAATGGTTTAGATCAAGGTATTGATTTTGTAGGAGGACGTACTACTCAAGTTCGTTTTGCTGAGCCAGTAAGTGCAGTTGAGATAGAAGGACTTTTATCAGCACAAGATGTGTTTGGAAGTGCTACTGTAAAAACTGTTGGAGATGATAATAACTTAAAAATTTCGACTAAATATAAAATTAACGAAACGGCTAACGAAGTAGACGAGGAAGTAAGACTTAAAATTTATAACACCTTACAACCTTATTTAAAAGGCGTGTCTTTTGAAGCGTTTAAAGACCTGTCAAATGCAGATAAGCAAGTTGGTATTATGGATCAGTATAAAGTAAGTCCTTCTATTGCAGATGATATTAAGCAAGCTTCTTTTTGGGCTGTATTAGGATCATTAATAGTTGTTTTCTTATATATCTTATTCCGTTTTAAAAGATGGCAGTTCTCACTTGGTGCAGTAGCAGCAGTATTCCACGATGTTATTATCGTATTAGGAGTATTCTCTTTAACATACAAGTTTATGCCATTCTCAATGGAAATTGATCAAGCATTTATAGCAGCAATACTTACGGTAATTGGGTACTCATTAAATGATACGGTGGTAGTATTTGATAGAATTCGTGAATTTTTCAATGAGCACACAGAGTGGCCATTTGCTAAAGTTATTGATAGTTCATTAAGTAGTACCTTAAGTCGTACGTTAAATACGTCTTTAACAACATTAGTGGTGTTATTAGCAATCTTTATTTTTGGAGGAGACTCCATTAGAGGGTTTATGTTTGCCTTAATCATTGGTGTAGTTGTAGGTACATACTCATCATTATTTATTGCAACACCTGTCATGTATGACTTTGTTAAAAAAGGAAATGCAGCAGACGCATTAAAAAAGAAAGAAGTAGTCGTTGACGAAACAGTAGTGAAGTAGTTGTAAGACAAACAGTATAAAAAAAGGCCTTTCTATTAATTTAGAAAGGCTTTTTTGTTTTGTGTGATTGCGAGTAGAGCGAAGCAATCTTTTTAAAACAATCAATATGATTTTTTAGGGAGTCACCCACTTTTACTTTTAATGGCAAAAGTGTGTCAGGCTTTCCGTTACAATCTTTTTGCTCGTGCCTCACAAAAAGGATTTCCACATCAATCCTTAACGCGGATTCAGAGCTAATATAAAGCTCTTGCTAAACGAATAGCCTTAATATTTAATCCCATATTTATAACTTCAAATAGTATAAAACGGTATTGTTTACAGAACAATGCTCCTATTTAAATTAGGTTTAGTAATCATTAATCCTAGTAAAGGATAAGGAGAGAGTATATTTAAGCACACAAAAAAAAGCCTAATTGTAATAGTAACAATTAGGCTTTTTGTATGGTATAAATAAGAATTTTATTTTTCTAAGAGGTACTCAAAATAATCCATTTTATCGCCAACATCAAGTAATAGCTTTTGTGCCATTCCTGCATTAAGTTCTAAAACAAATTGCGCAGGTGTATTTGAAGGTAAACCAGTTTCGTCCATAGGTTTTGCGTTTTCCTGAAAACTAACGACACGTTTGTTATGGTCAAAAAAGATAAGGTCTAAAGGGATACGCGTATTTTTCATGTAAAATGAGCGTTGTCTTACTTCAGGGAAAACAAATAGCATTCCTTGATCGTCTTTCATACTATCGCGATACATCAAACCGGTTTGTATCTCGTAATCAGTTTTGGCAACCTCAATATTAAACACTTTTACAATAGTGTCTGTATCGCCTTTAAAAAGTGTTAGCTCACCTTCTTTTTTAAAGTCAATCTTTACAGGTTCAATTGCTTTGTCTTCCTTACACGAGGTAAAACCAAGAGTCAAAGCGCAAATTAAAAGTAGGGTAGAGGATTTAAAGTATAGTTTCATTATTAGACAGTAGTTTTAGGTTTAAAAACAAACATAAAATAAAGACCAATTAAAATAAATGGAACACTTAACCATTGTCCCGTGTTAAGGCCAAACCAATTGATAAATTCATCACCTTGTGGTTCTTTAACATACTCGACAAAAAATCGAACACTCCAAAGTAATATTAAAAATAACCCGAATAAAAATCCGGTTTGATCTCTTTTAGTTGTTTTAGTATAAATAAACCATAGTATTAAAAATACAAAAATGTAGCAAAACGATTCGTATAATTGTGCAGGATGTCTAAAAGGTACTGCTTCTAGTAATGGCGCCATGTTTGGATTGTCAGTTATAGAAGCATAGGCTTTTTTAACGTCTTTAATTCCTGTTTTTTGTACAATCTCATATTTGTTATAAAAGTTTTGTACAAACCTAACACCAAAGTCAGAGTCCGTTACCTTTCCAATGATTTCAGAATTAATAAAATTACCCAATCTAATAAATATGGCACCCGAAGCTACAGGGATAACAATACGGTCTAAAATCCACATTAATGATTTGTAATTGTATTTTTTACGGTATAAAAACATACCGATAATAATACCAATGGCTGCACCATGACTTGCTAGGCCTTGAAAGCCTTGAAACTCGAAACCACCGTTAAATTTAAACGGTAGAAAGACACTAAAAAAGTCTTGCGAAAATAATTCAGGTTGATAAAATATAACATGTCCTAAACGTGCACCAAGCATGGTAGCAAGGACGGTGTATATAAATAAAGGATCTAAAAATTCTAACTTTATTTTTTCACGTTTAAAAATATATTTCATTATAGCATGTCCTATAACAAATGCGGCAATCCACATTAAGCTATAAAAATGTATTTTAAAATTTCCTATAATATCGATTCCTGTTAACGGATTCCAATCGAATTTAAGTATGTACATAGTTTGTTTTTTGGAGTTGTAAATATAGCATTTATGCTTTATTTATCAGAATTACTTAGCAAAGGTTTAGCAATAAATTAATGAAGAGACTAAAAGCTTGTGCGCTTGCGTTAAGGATGGAAGTGGCATCCTTTTTTATTTTTCTTAAAAAAGATATAACGGACAGCCTGTTAAAACGCCCAAATAATTACGGTACGGGGTCGTAACCGCTGCCTCCCCAGGGATGACAACTAAAAATACGTTTGATACTTAGTTTTAATCCTTTAAGTAGTCCGTGTTTTTGTAACGCTTCCTTGGTGTAACTTGAACAAGTGGGTTGGTATCTACAGGTGGCTGGTGTAAATGGGGAAATCAGGTTTTGATAAACCTTAATTAAAAATAAAAAGGGAGCAATTAGTATTTTTTTCATAATAAAAAAGTCCTCTCGTAAAGAAAGGACTTCGTTAATTTATTTAATTAGTAGAAAATGTTGTGCCTTCTCTACCATCGTTAAGTTGTATGCCTGCTTCTGCTAGCTCATCTCTAATTTGATCAGATAACGCAAAGTCTTTATTTATTCTAGCTTCTTGGCGCAATTTGATTAATAGTTGTACGGCTCCAGATAGTTTGTCTGTTCCAGCTCCAACTGCTGCTTTATCATTTTTTAGTCCTAAAATATCAAAAACAAAAGCATTGACTGTTGTTTTAAAAGTGTCTAGATCTTTTTCGGAAATAGTCTCGGTTCCTTCTTTTATCTGATTGATATATTTAACTCCTTCAAATAAGTTTGCAATAGCAATTGGTGTGTTAAAATCATCATTCATGGCATCGTAACATTTTTGCTTCCAAGCGTCAATGTTTACTGTAGATGTTTTAGATATTTTTAAATGATCTAATTGGCTGACGCCTTCCATTAAACGATTATACCCTTTTTCGCTGGCTAATAGCCCATCATCCGTAAGGTCCAAAATACTGCGATAAGAGGATTGTGCCACAAAAAATCTGATAACACTTGGTGTATAGGCTTTACTAAAAAAGGTGTTATTACCGGATAATAACTCGTCTGGATTTACAGTGTTACCTGTAGATTTAGACATGCGTTGGCCGTTAAGCTCTAACATGTTAGCGTGCATCCAATAGTTTACTGGAGATTTGCCTAATGCAGCTTGGTTTTGAGCAATTTCGCACTCGTGATGTGGGAATTTTAAATCCATTCCGCCACCATGGATATCAAAATGATCGCCAAGATATTTAGTACTCATAGCAGTACATTCTAAATGCCATCCAGGGAAACCATCACTCCAAGGAGAGGGCCAGCGCATGATGTGTGTTGGTTCGGCTTTTTTCCAAAGGGCAAAATCTTGTGGGTTTTTCTTGTCAGATTGGCCGTCTAGTGCTCTTGTATTATGTATTAAATCTTCTAACTTACGTTTGCTTAAAATGCCGTAATTGTTAGTTTTGTTATATTTATGAACGTCAAAATATACCGAGCCATTGACCTCGTAACCAAATCCATTGTCAATAATGGTTTTAATTAACTCTATCTGCTCGATAATATGTCCCGTTGCTGTAGGCTCTATACTTGGTGGTAAAAAATTGAATGTATTTAATATATTATGGAAATCTACAGTGTAACGTTGTACAACTTCCATAGGTTCAATCTCTTCTAACCTTGCTTTTTTAGTGATTTTGTCTTCACCTTCATCGGCATCGTTCTCTAAATGTCCTGCATCTGTAATGTTTCTGACATAACGGACTTTATAACCTAGATGTTTAAGATATCTAAATATCACATCAAAAGACATAAATGTCCTAACGTTTCCTAAATGGACGTTACTGTAAACGGTTGGTCCACAAACATACATGCCAATATAACCTTCGTTAATAGATTTAAAGTTCTCTTTTTCTCCTGTTAAAGAGTTGTATATTTTTATGTTTTGATGCTTGTAAAGTTCCATTGCTGTTTACTAAAATTTGGTCTCTAGTTTAATATATTCTAAGAATTCGCGTCTAGTAGATTCTTTTTTAAATTGCCCTCCAAATTCTGAAGTGACTGTGCTACTTTCAATATCTCTAATCCCTCTAGAGTTAACACATAAATGCTTAGCGTCTATAATACAAGCAACATCATCCGTGCCTAAAGCTTTTTGAAGTTCTTTAACTATTTGTATGGTCAAACGCTCTTGTACTTGTGGACGTTTTGCGTAATAATCTACAATACGATTCATTTTAGACAATCCAACAACAGTTCCGTTAGAGATGTAAGCGACGTGTGCACGTCCTACTATTGGTAATAAATGATGTTCGCAAGTCGAGTAAACAGTTATGTTTTTTTCTACAAGCATTTCTCCGTATTGATATTTGTTATCAAAAGTCGAGGCTTTTGGCTTTTTGTCTGGGTGTAAGCCTCCAAAAATCTCGTTAACAAACATTTTAGCAACTCGGTTAGGTGTGCCTTTTAGGCTGTCGTCCGTTAAGTCTAAACCTAAAGTCTCTAATATTTTAGTGACGTCTTTTTTGATACTCTCAATTTTATCTGCGTCTGATAGGTCAAAAGCATCGGCTCTTAAAGGTGTGTCGTGATTTGTGCCAATATGGTTTTCGCCAATAGCATCATTTTCGTCTATATTGTTTTCAATCTTCATTTAAATAAAGTCTGTAAAATGGTGTTTAAAATAGTCTGCAAAGATAAACAATAAATAAATTTGATTGAGGGTAGGGATTTGTTAAATGTGCTTGTTATATGTATAAGAATAGGAAAAACTTAAATTAAGAACCTAATATTAACATAATATTAATTAAAATTTTCTTAATTTTCAAACTAAATTATATCCCGAAGAACTATGAAATTTAAAGTTTTCTTTACACTAGCATTTGGAGTATTGTTGTTTGCTCAGCAAGGAGTAGCACAAACCCAAAAGAAACAACAAACACAATTAGTTAAATATAAGAAAAATGTTGAGGCACCATTAACAGCAAAAGAAATGGGGATGCTGCAGGAGGTTTATCAAGATAAATTACAAACTTATGTTTTAAGTAATCCACAACGTGTAAAAGACTTTAAGCATTTACTAAGAAATAGAGTGTCTATTAAAAAAAGACCAAATTTGGTTAGTAATAAGGACAAGTATAAGCTTATTAGTGCTGTTGGGCTTTTTAATAATTATAACAGTAATCTAGTTCTCGATAAGAGTTATGACGCTTCAACATTTAATGTCTTGAAATATAACCTTCAATTTTTTGGAATTGGTTCAAGTATGTATAGAATAGATAATACAGAGTATTTTATTACTATTAAATCTCAAACCATTAGAAAGTAATCAGGAAATTAGTTACCATCAACTGCGATATCATAAAAACAGACCAATGAAAAATTTTTTATTAGCCCTTATATTTTTAAATTCATTTATTGCCTTATCACAAAATGTACTGATGCAAAACACAACAGTTAATCAATGTGGTGGTGTATTTTATGATTCTGGTGGGCCTTCTGCTAATTACTCTGATAATGAAGATTTTATTTTAGTTATTTGTCCGGATACACCAGGTAATTTAGTTCAATTAGATTTTACAGCTTTCAGTACCGGATTGAATACAGATATTATGACTATTTATGATGGTGATGATATAACAACAGCGCCGCCATTTGGGTCGTATTCGGGTGGAGGTGCCTCCGCTAATCCGGGGTTTATATCAGCATCTCCTACTAATCCATCAGGGTGTTTAACGATTCAATTTATTTCGGATGGTACGCCTAATGCATCAGGATGGGCAGCAACAATCTCTTGTTTAGAGCCTTGCCAGACTATAGTCTCTCAGTTAGATAACGCATCTCCTGTTCCGAATAGTGATGGCTATATTAGAGTATGTCCTGATGAACCTATTACACTAGACGGAAGTGCAACATTTTCTGTAGATGGATCAGGAGCTACTTACGAGTGGGATTTGGGAGATGGCAATTTTATTTCTGGACAATCGGCAACATTTTCTTACGCCGTACCTGGAGTTTATATCGTTAACTTAAATGTTAATGATACGAATACGGGGGTAAATCCAGAGGGTTGTGCAAACACTAATTTAATTAATCAAGTGATTCAAGTAGGTACTGATCCAGATTTTACTGGAACAGAAGCAGTAGATAGTGTAGTTTGTTTTGGAGAAAGTACTACGCTTACTGGACTTGTGACTCCTGTGGAGTTTATTAATGATTGTACTCCGCCCGTTAGTGAAACAACATTTCTTCCTGATGAACCTGGATCTTCTTTTGAAAGTTGTGTTACAGTAGATTGTTATGAGTCTTCCCAGACATTGACGGACGTCAATCAAATTGTATCTATTTGCATAAATATGGAACATTCATATTCTGGAGATTTATTTATTACATTAGTATCTCCTGTTGGAGACGAAGTACTTTTACACAACGGTAATATAGATAATGTCGATACATATTTAGGGGCTCCAATTGACGATGAAACTATAGAAGATGCGGGCGTAGGTGCAGATTACTGTTTTGATAGTTCTGCTTCTATTTTATTAGTAGATGCACCAACTATTACAGCTGGTAGTAGTCAAGGGAACTCAACTCCTGGGCCTTCATTTGTTTCGGGGACGTATATGCCAGCAGAGACTTTTAATGCCTTTTTAGGGAGTCCATTAAATGGGGATTGGTGTTTGAGGATAGTAGATGATTTTGATTTTGATAATGGTTATATTTTCTCTTGGAGTATAGTGTTTGATCCAAACTTACAACCTCCAGAATTATCTTTTACTCCAGTTACAGTAACAGAGGGTTGGGATGCTGACCCATCAATAACTTCTACTACCGGAAACGATATTACTGTGCAACCAGCTACGGCAGGCACACATTGTTATACCTATAGAACAACAGATGATTTTGGTTGTGAGTATACAGAAGAAGTTTGTATTGATGTTTTACCAGAGCTAGATAATGGGTTGCCAAATGATTTGTTTTTATGTAATCCAGGGGCATTACCATATATTTTTGATTTAACAGAAAATGATGCCGTTATTACAGCGCCTTCTGCTGTTCCTGGAGATTTCAATATTACTTATTATGAAACGCAAGCTGATGCAACTGCTGGAACTTCAGCAATTTCGACACCTGCTAGTTATAGTTCGTCTGCTGTTTTAGGGGTGCCTCAAACTATTTATGTTAGAATTGAATATTTAAACTCGGGTTGTTTTGAAACGGAAATGTTTACATTAAACATAACATCACAACCATTAATTAACCCTGCTCCAAATATGGAGACTTGTGATGATGCTGCAAATGATGGTTTTGAACCTTTTGATTTAGAAAGTCAAAATGCAGCTATTTTAGGGGCACAATCGTCAACAAATTTTGTAGTCACGTATTACTTAAGTTTTGCTCAAGCCAATGCAGGTGTTGCTGGTACAGAATTGGTTAGTGATTATACTAATACAGTTAATCCTCAGGAAATTTATGCAAGAGTACAGGTTGTGGGTAATGATGCCTGTTATACTGCGTCTGCTTTGCCAGTTTTTGAATTAATAGTTAATCCAAGCGATGATACTTCATTTACAATAACACCTAATTGTACTGGAGGATCAGTAAGTGGTATTGTGACACCTGGAGGGACATTTGCATTAAATCCTGATTTAGGTGATGGTGCAGTAATAGATATTGCAACGGGAGAAGTCACTAATGGTGTTTCAGGAACTAGTTATACTATACAATATACAACAACTGTTGGTGCTTGTCCATCGTCTACAGGTCAAGTTTTAGTAGTGCTAACAAGGGATGATGCATCCTTTACGATGGAACCTACTTGTGATGGAGGACTGGTTGATACGGTAGCAGTACCAGGTGGGACTTACGTGTTTAGTATTTTACCAACAGATTCTGCAACTATCGATACTGCTACGGGAACAATAACTAACGGTACGCCTGGAGAAACGTATACAGTGGAATATACGACAGCAGGTACTTGCCCTGACAGTAGTACGGAGTCTGTAACAGTTAATTCTGTAGAGGATCCAGCATTTTCTGTATTAGAAAATTGTGATGGCGCTACAATGAATATTATTGGAGATACAGGAGGAGTCTTTAACTTTAATCCTGCGGTGACTGATGGTGCTGTTATTGATATGGTTACAGGAGAGGTTACTAATGGGGTTTCAGGAGAAACTTATGTTATTGAATACACAACCTCAGGACCTTGTCCTGAAAATAGTTTTCAAAACGCTACAGTTTTAAATCAAGATGATCCTGCATTTACAGTGCTAGCAGATTGTAATGGAGGTGTTGTAGATTCGGTAGTTACACCTGGCGGAACTTATGCTTTTAACCCTGCGGTTACAGATACGGCAGTAATAGATAGTAATACAGGAACAGTAACGTCAGCAACTCCAGGAGCAAGTTATACTATTGAATATACAACCGCTGGGGCCTGTATTAAATCAAGTACTCAGGTGCTAAATATACTTTCAGCGGATGATTCGACAGTGACTTATGTACCAACATGTGATGGTGCAATAGCTACTATTACAGGGTTGTCAGGCGGAGTGTTTACGTTTAATGTACCGCCTGCTGCTGGTGATGCAGTAACTCTAGATGCTACTTCTGGTTTAATTTCTGGAGGAATTTCTAATACAACTTATAGTATTGACTATTCTACTAATGGTCCATGTCCAACAACAACCAATAATATCGTTACGGTTTACCCGGAGCCTGTAGCAGTCGATCCTACACCTTTATCAGTTTGTGACGATGGTACACCAGATGGCTTAACCTCGATAGATTTAAGTCTTAAAAATAATGAAATAAGTGGAGGTAATCCTGCGTACGTAGTAACGTATTATTTGACACAGTTAGATGCGGATATGGAAGTAAATCCATTAGCAATACCTTATACTAATATTAGTAATCCACAAACGGTATTTGTTAGGGTTGAGGATGTAAATACAACATGTTACACAACAACAACTTTACAATTAGAAGTAGAGCAAGCGCCAATCACTTTTGCGCCAACAGATTTAACCTTTTGTGATCCAGATAGTGATGGTTATGGTGTCTTTGAATTAACAGATGCTGAAGCCCAAATTACGGGAGGTGTATCAGGATTGTCAGTAACTTATCATGAAACATCTAGTGATGCACAGCTTAATGTTAATCCATTAACAAGTCCTTATACTAATATAGTAGAAGATATACAGGTGGTTTATGTGCGTGTTGAAAGTGCAACTATAACAACAGCATGTGCTAGTTATGAAGATTTAAGATTAATCGTCAATCCTACACCACAAATAACAGATCCAAGTCCATTGGAGGTTTGTGATAATGATGCAGACGGCATTGCGTCATTTGATTTAGAGTTAAATAATCCAGAAATATTAAATCAATTAGATACAGATACAACAAATGATTTAGCAACTACAGATTATACTATTACCTATTATACGACAGCAGCAGATGCAGCAGTCCCTCAAAATGGCATAGCGACACCAAATGCATTTACTAATACAACGGTTTATATGCAAACGATTTGGGTTGTAATAACGGATAATGCTAATGGATGTTCAACGACTACAACTATGGATTTAATTGTTAATCCATTACCAGTGTTAGTTCAGCCAACGCCATTAGAGTTATGTAACGCTACTGATTTACCAGGAGAAGTTGCAACACTAGCACAAGAAGAGTTTACTTTGGAAGATGCTAATGCACAAATTTTAAATGGACAAACGGGTATTACATTAACGCATTACTTTACACAAGCGGGGGCGGACAATGCAACAGTTGCGGATCAAATTTTTAGTCCTTATACTAATACCGCTAATGCACAAACCGTATATGTCAGAGCAGAAGATAATGTGACAGGATGTATTAGTACAATTACTTTAAATTTAAGAGTTAACCCAACACCATCACCAGAAGCTAACCCGAGTGCATTAATAGAATGTGATATTGATAATGATGGTCTAGCACTTTTCGATTTAGACAGTCAAACGGTAAGTATATTAAATGGTGAGCCAGGGGTTAGTATCAGTTATCACGAAACAGAATCAGATGCTACCGAGGGGATAAATCTATTAACTAGTCCATACACTAATGTCGTACTTAATAATCAGAATGTATATGTTCGTGCAGAAAATGATATTACGGGGTGTTTTACAATAGTTATTTTACCATTAGAAGTGCAGCCTTCACCAGTAGTACCTGCAACAATAGACGATTATGTCGTGTGTGATGATAATAACGATGGTTTTAATCAGTTTGATTTTGATACGGTTATGAGCCCACAAATTTTAGGAACACAAAATCCTGCAGATTTTACTTTAACGTATCATACTACAGCATTAAATGCTGAGAGTGGAAATAGTCCTATAGTTAACACAGGTAACTATACCAATGCGACTAATCCACAAACCATTTATATCCGATTAGTTAGTAATACAAATGGTTGTGTGACTACAGGACAGTTTGAAATTAGAGTAGACTTTCCTCCAGTACTAGTACAGCCAACACCATTAGCTATTTGTGATGAGTTAGATGCTAATTATTATGAAAATAATGATGACATGGCAACATTTGATTTAACCCTTAAAGATGACGAAATTACAGCAGGTGACGTCAGTTGGATTGTTGCGTATTACGTAACACAAGCAGATGCACAAGCGGATGTTAATGTTATTGCAGACCCAACGATGTATACCAACATGATGGTTGGAGCTAATCCAGCAAACCCACAAACGGTTTATGTTAGAGTTACAGATTCTAACACAGGATGTTTCTCATTTACCACATTAACGATTCGTGTGTTGCCAAATCCAACACCACTAGAAAATCCAGATAATATTGAGTTGTGTGATGATGTTGCTATTGTAGGACCAAACGATTTAATCGAAATCTTTGATTTAACGCAAGATGCGACCGTCATATTAAATGGTGAAGGTATTAATCCAAGTGATCCAAGACATTTAAGTTACTATACGGATTTAGATAATGCTTTAATGGGAACAACGCCAATAGCTGATCCGACGATGCATAGTAATGAAGATCCAACAAATCCAGGAGTGGCTATTACCCCACAAACTATTTATGTGCGTGTAACTAACGGAACAGATGAAACAGGAACATCAGGAACAGGTTGTTATACCATTGTAAGCTTTGATATTATTGTTAATCCATTACCAGAGGTTAGTCCAATCGAAGACTATATCTATTGCGAGTTATTTAGTGATGGTCAATACGGATTTGATTTAGTGAGTAAAACAGACGAAATTTTAGGGACGCAAAGTGCTACCGATTTTACACTAACGTTTTATGCAGCAGATGGTACTACAATAGGTAATCCATCAAGTTATACCAATGCTACCAACCCAGAGATTATTTCTGTAGATATTACAAATAATCTTACAGGTTGTATTGCTAGAACAAGTTTTAGTATTGAGGTACAAGAGGGTGCACAGGCTAATCCAGATATGACGCCAATTGTTTACGAGCTATGTGATGACAATATGGAAACCGATGGGGATACTACAAATGATAGTGTGCAGTTTGATTTAGTTTCTCAAAATCCAGACGTTTTAGATGGACAAGATCCAGCAAACTATATTGTAAGTTACTACGCAACGCAAGCCGATGCCGATGCTTCAATAAATCCTTTACCATTATTATACGAAAACATAATTAACCCACAAGTTATTTATGTGCGTGTAGATAATGATACGATGATAGATGATGGATCAGGAACAGGTACTACAGTTGATACTTCAATATGTTATGAAACCGCAGAGTTAACCTTACAAGTAAATCCATTACCAGAGGTTGAGTTAGAGGCGAGCTATATATTATGTATTAACACTAATGGTACGGAAGTAGTCAGTGCGCCAATAATCGAAACAGGATTAAATACCACGGACTATACTTTTGAATGGTTTTTAGAATCGGTTATTATTCCAGGAGAAACAGGAAGTAGTTTAGAGCCAACGCAAGGCGGTAATTACACTGTAATCGTTACAGATGTTAGTTCAAGTAGTGTTACTATGTGTCCAACAGAGGCAACAACAATAGTTGAAGAAAGCGAGCCACCGACAATAACAGTAGACTTGTTAACAGAAGCTTTTGCAGACGTACATAACATTTTTGTTACCGCAACAGGAAGTGGAAGTTCTATATACGAATTTAGTATTGATGACGGACCATGGGAAGTTAATGTGCCAAATGATGGAACATATACTTTTACGGATGTTGGAGCAGGAGATCATATTGTAACAGTAAGAGATATAAATGGTTGTGGAGAATCTAGTTTACCAGTTTCTATAATGGATTACCCACACTTCTTTACACCAAACGATGATGGTTTTAATGACACATGGAATATCTACGGAATTGATGATCAACCAGATGCTGTGATTTACATCTTTGATCGTTATGGAAAGCTATTAAAGCAACTCAGTCCAACAGGATTAGGGTGGGATGGAACGTATAACGGAAATCCAATGCCAACCAGTGACTATTGGTTTACAGTTGACTATAGAGAACCAAACGATCCAAATAATAGTAGAAAACAATTTAAGGCACACTTTACCTTAAAGCGATAAGTCATAATAACTACCTAATAGTTATGGATATAAAAAAAGCCTGAACATATGTTCAGGCTTTTTTGTATACTTAAGTAGCCTTATAAATAATTCTTGTGGTTTATTATAAGATAGAAAATGTCTCCATCTATAAATATTAGGGTTTTGATCTAACTCGTGTTAAGAAGCTATGTTTTTATGCTATAAACAAAATACTTTATATTATTTGTGTTGAATATTAAAAACTTTTATAAGTACTGATAATATAATTTTTTAATGGTGTAGGTATTGATTACTGTAAATTTGGGTGTAAAAAAACCTGAACATATGTTCAGGTTTTGTATTATTTATTTAAGAATAAGTTATAGTCTGAATCCTAAGGTTAATATCACATTAGAAATTTTAGTGTCTAAGGTAACAGGGTTAGTTAATCCAGTATTAAAAAATTGTTCGTCTTTATCTTGGTTTGATTGACTAAAAGCTAAATCTAAATTGGTATTTCCAAAGTTGTAGCCCAAACCTAAAGAATATCCTGTTAAGTCACCAACAGTTGTACCGTTAGCATAAGGGCTTTCTTCTATTCTGTAACCACCTCTAAAACTAAATTGCTTTACTTTATATTCTGCACCAATCTTGTATGTTGAAGCAGCAGTTAGCATATTTTCCATTAAAGTGTTTTCTGCGTTAAAAGCAGGGTCTGATGTTGGTTTAAATTTTGTTTTACTATAGTCACGTCTTGAGTAATCTACACTAATTAAACCTTGAGTTCCAAAAACGTATGCTAAACTACCTGTTATCTTACTAGGTGTTTGTATTCTGTAGCTTTCAAAAATATTTAAAACATTTGGGTCTACAACTTGATAAAAGTCACCTAGATTTTGGTCAGAAACAAATGTTTCAACATATTGTGATGTTTCATCTTCAAGGGTCATCCATGTTGGAGATTCATATGTTATTCCCGCTCTTAGTTCATTAGTTAATTTAAATATCCCTCCTAATTGAAAAGAAAATCCAGACCCAGTTGTAGACAATGTGTTGTCAAATAAGACTTCTTTAACTATAGATCCAGCGTTATTGTTCGTTTCGTAAAAATTAGTGTAACGCTCATAATTCAAAAAATGAGAATTAAGGTTTAAACCAAAATAAGTATTTTCTCCATACTGTGTTCCAAGATTAAAGCTGATTTTTCCATTATAACCTGTAGCAGAATATGTATAATCTTGTTGAAACGAATTGCCTGCAATATTACTGCTATATAAAGTATTGTTATCATCAGTAGAATTAGGTTCTAGAATATACGAGTCATAACCTAGAAAAGCTTGCTGATTGCCATAACCATAAGCGCTTCCTATTCCTGAATAAGCATCAGAAGTAGATTCGCCAGGAAAAGCTGATATTTCATCTAGACGTAAACCTTGTGCATTGGAAAGAAAATATTGACCAATACTAGTGTTTCCTGTTCCATTTGCTCTCCAGTCATTATCATAGTTTTTAGTGATGTCATATTCCATAGCTAAAGAAAACTTCTTCCAAGGAGAATCAGTATTATTATTTTTAAATACAAAAACACCACCTCCTTGATTTAAATTAAATGAAGAGTTAGAAGAGTGATCTCTACCATTAAAGTAATTGGTGTCATTAGAGTTGTTTTCCGTTCCTAATGAAAATGAAGCGTAGCTACTCGTGAAAACTGCAGATCCTGCGGGATTAATACTTATCGCGCTTAAGTCACCTCCAAGTGCTCCAAAAGCACCACTCATACTTTGAAAACGCGCTGTTCCAGTTATTTCTCCACCAGAATATCGTAAAGCATCATTAATAGTTTGAGCATTACTTATAGACAAGGATAGTATTCCTACTACTAATATAATTATTTTTTTCATAGATATTTTTATTTAAATTTTAGCCTCTTCCTCTTCTTGAACTACTGCTGCTTGAAGAAGAACTACTTCTTGATGAGGAGCTACTTCTTGTCGAACTCCCTGAAGGCGTACTTGTTCTGGGTGTGGAATTGTTGGTTCTTGGTGTAGAATTGTTGCTTCTAGGTGTAGAGTTATTAGTTCTAGGTCTTGTCGTGTTCGTTCTAGGTCTAGTTGTCGTGTTGGTTCTAGGTCTAGTTGTTGTGTTAGTTCTAGGTCTAGTTGTTGTGTTAGCTCTAGTTCTAGTTGTTGTATTAGCCCTAGTTCTAGATGTTGTTCTTGATCTAGTTACAGTGTTTCTAGAATTTAATCTTGAATTTGAAAAAGAGTTTCTATTAGTATTAGTTCCACGTCTTCCGTTATTGTAAGATAAACCTCTTCTATTATACCTATTGTTGTAAGCATTGCCGTAACCATAAGCATAACCATTTCCGTAATAAGAGTGTCCCCAATATGGATTATTGAAACCATTATTCCAGCCATAACCATAACCATAACCAAATCCAGCATTCCAACCCCAATTATTGTAACCCCAAGGTCTATTGTATCCCCAGTTGTTGTATCCCCAGTTGTTGTATCCCCAATTATTATAACCCCAACCATAGTTGTTATAGCCATTATCATAGACGTTAATCACAACATTTTCATTAGTTGCTCCCCAACCTGCATTTTGGG
The DNA here is from genome assembly GCF_004843725.1 of Psychroserpens sp. NJDZ02. Lineage (NCBI taxonomy): Bacteria > Pseudomonadati > Bacteroidota > Flavobacteriia > Flavobacteriales > Flavobacteriaceae > Psychroserpens > Psychroserpens sp. NJDZ02. Next base: position 2,594,729 of record NZ_CP039451.1, read on the forward strand.
TGCTATTATCTAAAGAGTCGTCATATGATCCTTGGTAAGAATCTATATCTGTAAAAACATCATCTTCATTATTATATACTTCTGCTTCTAAGGCTTTTTCTTTAAAGTAATTAGAATAGTAATCATTATTATTTTCTGCAGGTATTGCAACATCTTCTTGTGGCGTATTTTCGGTAGTAGATCCATAAATACCGTCACTTGTTTGTCCAACATATTGATAAGATCCACAAGAGCTTAAAGCTAAAACAGCTGTAAGAACCATAAACGATGGTGTTTTTTTAGATAAGTAGTTATTTAATTTCATATCATGTTGTTTTTAATTGTTGAACATTGTAAAAATAGTTAGTTTTGCTGAACTATTTTATTATTTAACATAATCACAATTTTTGTGCCAAAATACTGTATATGAGTAAAAAACTAACAAGTAGAGCTGAAAATTATTCCAAATGGTATAATGAATTGGTTGTAGAGGCGGACCTAGCTGAAAATTCGGCAGTAAGAGGTTGTATGGTCATAAAACCTTATGGCTATGCGATATGGGAAAAAATGCAAGCAGAATTGGATAAAAAGTTTAAAGAAACTGGACATCAGAACGCTTATTTTCCATTATTTGTTCCAAAAAGCCTATTTGAAGCTGAAGAAAAGAATGCGGAAGGTTTCGCAAAGGAGTGCGCAGTAGTGACCCATTATAGATTAGAAAACGATCCAGATAAGCCAGGGAAACTGAGAGTTGACCCAAATGCTAAGCTTGAAGAAGAATTAGTGGTAAGACCAACTAGTGAAGCTATTATATGGAGCACCTTTAAAGGATGGGTACAATCATATAGAGATTTACCTCTATTAATCAATCAATGGGCTAACGTTGTGCGTTGGGAAATGCGTACACGTTTATTTTTGCGTACAGCAGAATTTTTATGGCAAGAAGGACATACAGCGCATACAACAAAAAAAGAAGCGATTGCTGAAGCAGAATTAATGAACGGCGTTTACGCCACGTTTACAGAAGACTTTATGGCTATTCCTGTTATACAGGGATTAAAAACAGAAAGTGAACGTTTTGCTGGAGCAGATGAAACCTATTGTATTGAAGCTTTAATGCAAGATGGAAAAGCACTACAGGCTGGGACGTCTCACTTTTTAGGTCAAAACTTCGCTAAAGCATTTGATGTGAAATTTACATCAAAAGAAGGGAAGCAAGAATATGTATGGGCAACATCTTGGGGCGTATCTACAAGATTAATGGGAGCATTAATTATGACACATAGTGATGACCATGGATTAGTACTACCTCCAAAATTAGCGCCAAACCAAGTTGTTATTGTTCCTATATATAAGACAGATCAACAATTGGAAGCTATTACAGAAGTCGTTAATGGTATAATGACAGACTTAAGAAGTAGAAATGTATCCGTTAAGTTTGATAATAGGGATACGTATAGACCAGGTGCTAAGTTTGCACAACACGAATTGCAAGGTGTGCCATTAAGGATAGCTATAGGAGCAAGAGATCTAGAAAACGGTACTGTGGAGCTTGCTAGACGTGATACATTAACTAAAGAAGTTGTTGCATTAGATACTTTAATAGATAGAGTAGAGGGGTTAATGACGGAAATACAAGATACTTTATATAAGAAAGCTTTAGATTTTAGAGATACACACATCACAGAAGTAGAAACTTTTGAAGAATTTAAAAAAGTTTTAGAAGAAAAGGGAGGATTTATCTCTGCACATTGGGATGGAACCGCAGAAACTGAAGATAAAATCAAAGAAATAACTAAAGCTACGATTAGATGTCTTCCTTTAGACGGAAAAATTGAAAAAGGAATTTGTGTGCTTACAGGCAGAGAATCAGCACGTCGCGTGTTATTTGCAAAAGCTTATTAAAGTTTTTTTTGTTTTTTTTTATAAAAATTGTTGCAATACTTAAATATAGTTGTATATTTGCACCCGCAATGGCAACGTTGCTAAGTTATTTAAAAGTTATTTGAAAAGTTTGCAAGTTTAAAAAATATGTTTTATATTTGCGCTCTCAATAATTAAAATGGCCCGTTCGTCTATCGGCTAGGACGCATGGTTTTCATCCATGTAAGAGGGGTTCGACTCCCCTACGGGCTACAATTTTTATAAAAAAAATAAGGAAACAAAAATGGCAAATCACAAGTCAACTTTAAAAAGAATTAGAAGTAACGAAGCTAAGCGTTTGTTAAACAAGTACCAACATAAGACTACCCGTAATGCAATTAAAAAATTACGTGAGTTAGAAGACAAAAAAGAAGCAGAAGCTTTATTTCCTTCTATTGTTTCTATGTTAGACAGATTAGCAAAGAAAAACGTTATACATGCTAACAAAGCTTCTAACTTAAAATCTAGTTTATCTAAGCACGTTGCTGCTATGTAATTAGTTTTACTTTAAAAATTTAAAAACGCTTCATATTTATGGAGCGTTTTTTTTGTGCTTTATTTTGACAGGACTAAGCGTTTATTTTATAAAGTCATTTTGTTTAGCGTATTAAATAGTGATTAGATTTGTGGGACGTCATGAATAAATAAAAATAGTGTTGAGTTTAGTTAAGAAAAAGACTATATTTCTGATATCCCTAAATTGAACTCTAGTAGTTTTTATTTTAACGTTGAAAGATTTTGCTTATGTATTTGTGCTTTTAGTTAAATAGGTGAGGATGTTTTTATATTGATCTTTCTGTAGTAATAGTATTGTAGCTTTCAAATTGTGTCCGTCTTATTTTTTATAAAACTTAACTAATATTACTAATGCTGATGGTTTTTTTTAAAATATCCAAGACATGTTTTAAACTGATTTTGATGCTTTTCTAAAAAAAATCTCATTTTGATTCATTTATAATCTTTACTGTTATTGGATTAATATAATAAGCATCTAATTTATAATAAGAATTCTTTTAAAAAGTCTTCATCCTGTAGTATTTCAGAAATGTATTTTAGAGCTTTTCTATGTTATAATTCTCATTTTTTTAAAATTGATAAAGGTATATTAACTGGTAAATGTAGGTGCGTATATTGTGTTTACTTCTAAGATTCCTTTCATATAACTTGGCTATAACCGAATAGTAATATTATGGTAATAGATATTTTTTCAAGACAAGAGTATTTTATACGAGCAACTGTCTAAGGAAGGTTTTAGAATATATTTAAATTTTTAAAGAATAGCATTTAACAGTATAAGAAAGAAAGGTGTTTTTTCGGATTTAAGGTTCTGTTTAGTTAAACGACTTAGATCTCAAGTGCTTCTTGCTGTAATAAATCAGACAAACTAGAATGTATCTAAAGGCAGAGCATTTTAATGCACTCTTTACAGATCCTACATATTATTCGGCACCAAACCAACCATTCAGAGATTTTGCAATACGCTTTGGATTAGTTTGAATTTCCTTTTGTAAAACAATTAGGGCGTTACCCAAAGGGTCGGGCTATCACTACTCGCTTTTTTTTGATAAATTATAACACAATATCTAAGGTAGATCTCTTTATTAGCTGCATTGTTTGCTAATAAGATGTAAATATAAAAAAAGAGCTCAAACAGACCGTTCTATCCCTAACGCGTTGCGAGTGAATAATCAATATGAGATTTGGGAAGCGATAATAATGACTTCAAAGGATAATCAAATAACACAATCAAATAAAAAACAATTAGGTAACCGTTTGATAGCAAAGCTTTAGCAAGGTATGTTACCATTAAATTAAAAAAAGATTACCAAAAGGGTTGTGGGAACCAAAAAGGCTTGTATATTTGCACCCCGAAAACGACGTAACTATAACAGGTTAATTAGTGATTAAGAAAACGTTCAGAGAGTTATTATGACAGTTTAATAGAAAAGAGTCAAATCTTTTCAAATAAAGCTTGTGGGATTTAAAAAAGCGAATTATATTTGCACCCGCTTAAGGAAATAACATCTTAAGAGACAGAGAAAAAAAGTTCATAAACATATTGAATTGACAGCGTAAGAATTTAATTGGAAACGATTAGATTCAAACAAGAGAATAAGCCATTTTGAGTAAAGAAATATTTCTTTAATTGTTAAGCATATTAGTGGAAACACTTAAAAATTTAACGATGAAGAGTTTGATCCTGGCTCAGGATGAACGCTAGCGGCAGGCTTAACACATGCAAGTCGAGGGGTAACATTTTAGCTTGCTAAAGATGACGACCGGCGAACGGGTGCGTAACGCGTATAGAATCTACCTCTTACTAAGGGATAGCCCAGAGAAATTTGGATTAATACCTTATAGTATATAGACCTGGCATCAGGATTATATTAAAGATTACGGTAAGAGATGACTATGCGTCCTATTAGCTAGATGGTGTGGTAACGGCACACCATGGCAACGATAGGTAGGGGCCCTGAGAGGGGGATCCCCCACACTGGTACTGAGACACGGACCAGACTCCTACGGGAGGCAGCAGTGAGGAATATTGGACAATGGAGGCAACTCTGATCCAGCCATGCCGCGTGCAGGATGACTGCCCTATGGGTTGTAAACTGCTTTTATACAGGAAGAAACACTCTCTCGAGTAGAGAGCTTGACGGTACTGTAAGAATAAGGATCGGCTAACTCCGTGCCAGCAGCCGCGGTAATACGGAGGATCCAAGCGTTATCCGGAATCATTGGGTTTAAAGGGTCCGTAGGTGGATAATTAAGTCAGAGGTGAAATCCTGCAGCTCAACTGTAGAATTGCCTTTGATACTGGTTATCTTGAGTTATTATGAAGTAGTTAGAATATGTAGTGTAGCGGTGAAATGCATAGATATTACATAGAATACCAATTGCGAAGGCAGATTACTAATAATCAACTGACACTGATGGACGAAAGCGTGGGGAGCGAACAGGATTAGATACCCTGGTAGTCCACGCCGTAAACGATGGTCACTAGCTGTTCGAACTTCGGTTTGAGTGGCTAAGCGAAAGTGATAAGTGACCCACCTGGGGAGTACGTTCGCAAGAATGAAACTCAAAGGAATTGACGGGGGCCCGCACAAGCGGTGGAGCATGTGGTTTAATTCGATGATACGCGAGGAACCTTACCAGGGCTTAAATGTAGATTGACAGGACTAGAGATAGTTTTTTCTTCGGACAATTTACAAGGTGCTGCATGGTTGTCGTCAGCTCGTGCCGTGAGGTGTCAGGTTAAGTCCTATAACGAGCGCAACCCCTGTTGTTAGTTGCCAGCGAGTCATGTCGGGAACTCTAACAAGACTGCCAGTGCAAACTGTGAGGAAGGTGGGGATGACGTCAAATC